>JACMLS010000942.1 GCA_014379485.1 Bacteroidia bacterium
AAAGAAATTGATCAGTTTGAAGAAGTAAAAGAACGATTCAAACCTTTTCGCACAAAAATTATAAAAGGCCCTATCCCTGATACACTTCCGCAGGCTGATATGGAAAAAGTCGCCTTCCTTTCTATTGATATGAACAGCGAACGCCCTGAAGTGGCGGCGCTTGAATATTTCTGGCCTAAATTAGTTAGCGGCGCTGTAATTGTTTTAGACGATTACGGATACCCCGGTTGCATTAATCAAAAACTTGCTCACGATAAATTTGCTGCCTCTAAAGGTGTAATGGTTCTGTCCATGCCCACCTGCCAGGGCCTAATTATAAAACCCTGACATGGCAAAGGTCTCAATTTGCATTCCTGCTTATAAACAGGTTGAATTGCTGAAAAAAAATCTTCAATCAATTGCCGAACAGAATTTTTTGGATCATGAAACAGTGATCACTGACGATAGTCCGGATGCAGAAGTTGAAATGATGGTAAATGAGTTTAAATCAAAGATCAGCAACCTTCATTATTTCAGAAATAAAATTCCGCTCGGGAGTCCTGAGAACTGGAACGAAAGTATCCGCAGATCATCAGGAGAACTTATAAAAATAATGCATCACGACGATTGGTTTACCGATAAAACTTCGCTTGGTAAATTTGTGAAAATGATGGATGAAAATCCTTCAGCAGATTTTTCTTTTTGCGCTTCTAATGTCGAAGAACTAAATACCGGTTTAAAAAGAGTTGCAAGACCATCTGCAGAAAATATTGAAACACTAAAAAAAGATCCTGAAATAGTTTATTTCTGGAATTTTATTGGGGCACCTTCTGCAACTATTTTTCGCAGGAGCGCATTTGTTCCCTTCGATAAAAATATTCATTACGTTGTTGATTCTGATTTTTATATCAGGATGCTGAAAAAAACCGGTTTTAGTTATTCTGATGAAGCGCTTATAACCAATGCTTCAAAATATGCAGGCCAGGTTACAGAAGCATCGCTTGATGCGGATACACAGATCAGGGAGTTTGTTTATTTATTCAATAAAATTAATAACGGGACTTTTCCTCCAAAAAGATACCTTAGTTTTTTAAAAAGCTTATTTTTAAAATACGGAGTCAGGAATTTTGCATGGTTAAGAGAAAGAAAAATTCCTGTTCCCCGCCCCATATTTGTTTTCAGACTTTTGTTTTTTTATCTTTCCTTAACCGGAAAACATAAACCTGTAAATGATTAAACGATTTTTAATAGAAAGAAAAGAAAGATTATTCCGGAATAAGAAAGCTGAGACTTGTGAATTTCAGGGTTTCGATCCCGCGAATTTTCATCCCTCTTTTCTTATCATTACAATTACGTTTAGCAATAACAACGTGGTAAGAAACCAGGTTCAGCTGATGGATAAATACATTGAAGATAAATTTACCCATCTTATTCTTGATAATTCTGATATTGAAGCGGAGAGTAAAAAGATAAAAGAAACTGCCGCAAAATTCAATCGTCCTTATATAAGATTAACAGGAAATCCGCACGGACGCGGAAGTAATTCTCACGGCCTTGCACTCAATTGGGCCTATCAGCAATTAGTGCTCAGGTTCAGGCCTGCATACTTTGGTTTTTTAGATCATGATATTTATCCGGTTAAAACAGAAAAAATAATTCCGATGCTTGATCAGCAAAGTATCTTTGGACATTTGCAGGAGCGAAAACCCTATTGGTATCTTTGGCCGGGACTTTGTTTTTTTAAAATGACAGAATTGTTTTCTGCAAGTTCTAACCTTGCGGCAGGGCAAATTGAAAGCATAAATTTAGATACCGGCGGCATGTTGTATAAAAGTGTGTATTCTAAATTAAATTTTAAAGATATTTTTTTTCCTCCGCAGCATTATGAACGTTTGCGCGAAGGTAATTTAACCCAGTCTGACCAGGTAGAATATATCGGAAACTGGATTCATTCATTTAACGGTTCTTATTGGATAAAAATAAAAGATAAAGAAAATGAACTTCAAAACCTCATTAATAAATATCTGTAATGTCTGAAAAAAAACTTCCGCTAATAAGTGTAGTATTGCCTCTCTACAATGCCGAAAAATTTATTGAAGCAGCTGTAAGAAGCATTCTCGATCAGTCTTTCCGCGATCTTGAACTGATCGTTTTAAACGACGGGTCAAAAGACAATTCACTTGCCGTACTCAACGCAATAAAAGATGAACGTCTTATTGTAATTGACCAGGCAAATATGGGAATGGGCCCAACTATCAATAAAGGAATTGCTCTTGCAAAAGGCAAATACATTGCCCGCCAGGATCACGACGATCTTTCGGCACCTGAGCGCCTTACAAAACAACTTGCTTTTCTTGAAGCAAACCCTGCTGTTGCTTTAGTGGGTACAGCTGCAGAGATCATTGATGAAAACGGAAAAGCAACGGGCCGTTTTCACAAACACGTTTGCAGCAATATGGAAATACGCGCCACTTTGTATTTCGATAATCCTTTTGTGCACAGTTCTGTAATGTTCAGAAAAGATGCAATAGAAAAAACAGGCACCTACAATGTTTCCATTCCGTCTTTGTTACAGGATTTTGAATTGTGGTTTCGTTTTTCGAAAGAGTTTGAACTGGCAAATTTGCCTGAAAGTTTAGTCTTGTACCGCGAATTACTTTCAGGAATGTCAAGAACCAATATTAATTATGCAGGCGTAGTGGCTGGCCAGACCTGGTTGCAGCTGCAATTACTTATAAAAGATGCGCAGCTCAGAGATTTTTCATTTTTCTACCACAGGTGCTTTGATGATTGTGGAGAAATGAATACTTCAGCAGCAAAAAAAATATTCGAAAAAATTATTATTGCTTTTGCAGATAAAAACAAGCTCAGTCACGAAGAAGCAAAAAAAGTTTTTTCAGCTATCAGCAATCATTTTAAAGAAGGTTGCCTTGATCATAAAGTGTACGCCAGTAAAGGAAGTACGTTGAAAAAAATTATTTCAAAAACAGAAAGAAAAATTTTCAGACCCCGCAAATGAAAAATGCTTTTCTCATACTTGCCCACAAAAATCCCGGACAAATGGAGAAGTTCATCCGCTTTCTGTCAGCAGAAGAAGATAATGTTTTTGTGCATATTGATAAACGCGAAAATGAATTGTTTGAAAAAATGATTTCACTGTTTAAAGAAAACAAGAATGTTCATTTTGTTCAGAAACGTTTTGCCGTGTATTGGGGAAGTTATAATCAAATAAAGGCAACGCTTGAGCTGATCAGGTTTGCAAAAGATTTTGGTGGTTCTGATTATTTTCATTTACTAAGTGGTCAGGACCTTCCGGTAATGAACCTCAAAGAAATAAATTCATTCTTAACTGAAAATAGAGGAACAGAATTTATTGAGTGTTTTCCGTTGCCGGATGCACGGTGGAACAGGAGCGGAGGTATGGACAGGTTATGGTTTTACTGGTTAGATGGGCGCTTGAACAGGTTTACAGGTTACCTTCATCTTTTTCAAATGAAAACGGGATGGAAACGAAACGTGAATAAATATAAATTTTACGGTGGCACCAACTGGTTCACACTCTCAAAAGATTTTATCGGTTGGATGTTTGAGTATCTACAGAAAAATCCTGCTTATCTCAAACGTTTTCGCGGAACAAGGAATGCAGATGAGATCTTTGTGCAAACCCTCATCATGAATTCTCCTTTCGAAAAAAAAGTACAAAGTAAAGACCTTCGTTATATTAACTGGAACGATGGTCCTGAGTACCCACGTACGTTAAGAACAGAAGATTTTAATAAGATCTTTGCAGAGAAAGGAAATCTTTTTGCCCGTAAAT
>JACMLS010000943.1 GCA_014379485.1 Bacteroidia bacterium
ACGCTATCTCTCCACGATTTGCTATTAATATTTTTTTAAACATTTTTTATTTTGTTCAGGTGTGAGTTTAAAAATTTGTCCAATAAAAAAAACAAAATAGTTCAAAGACCGGTTCAAAAAATTGTCCAATAAAAAAATCATTTACAGAACTGTTTTGAACTATCCTGAATACTTTCGAAATTTATTTCTTATGCAGGATCGATCATGAACAATGGCTGATCGTACTCAACCGGAGAGGCATCTGTTGCCAGCACTTTCACAATTTTTCCTTTTACATCGCTTTCAATTTCATTAAACAGTTTCATTGCTTCAATAATGCAAACAGGGCTTCCTTCTCCAATATCATCACCTACGTTTACAAAAGCAGGTTTGTCAGGGCCGGCAGAACGATAAAAAGTTCCGATCATGGGCGATTTAATAATTACATATTTCGACTCGTCTGCACCATTATTTTTTGGTGCAACAGGCGTTGTATTTTCAACAACAGGATTTTGTGTTTGCTGAACCTGCTGAACAAGGGGTTGCTGAACCATTGGCTGCGCAGTTTGCATAACAGGTGCCTGCATTAAAACAGGGGCATCCATTTTTCCTTTTCCGGCTGCCGGAGTTTTGATCACAATTTTGATCTCTTTCGTTTCTAATTCCACTTCACTCACACCGCTCTTTGCGACGAACTTGATCAGATCCTGAATTTCGTTTAGTTTCATTCTTTCAGATTTTAGTTGTTAGTACTTGGGTGCAAGAATGCAAGGTTGGAAGATTGGGCAAAACTCACCCATCTTTCCAGTCTTCCATTCTTCCAACCATTCGAATTATCATTTCCCATATTTACTTCCATCGTAAGCCCATTTTACAAAAACACTGCCCCAGGTAAATCCTCCGCCAAAAGCAGAGATCACCAGATTATCACCTTTCTTTAATTGTTTTTCATAATCCCACAATAATAATGGAATGGTGCCGGCTGTTGTATTTCCGTAACGCTCAATATTCATCATTACTTTTTCTGGACCAATGCCCATTTTATTTGCAGTACCATCTACAATTCTTTTGTTGGCCTGATGTGGCACAAGCCATGTAATGTCTTCTGCTTTTAAATTATTACGCTTCATAATATCTGCGCTTACTTCTGCCATTGAATAAATAGCGTGTTTAAATACAGACTGTCCTTCCTGGTAAACGTAATGCATTTTATTTTCTACCGTATCATGACTTGCCGGAAAGCGAGATCCGCCACCACGCATATTTAAATTTGTTCCGCCGTTTCCATCTGCATGTAAAACAAAATCCATTATACCAACTTCTTCTTCTGTGGGTTCTAATAAAACCGCACCACCACCATCGCCAAAAATTACGCAGGTAGAACGGTCTTCCCAATTAAGAATGCGGGTCATCAGATCAATTCCAACAACAACAACTTTTTTATATTTGCCGGTCATAATGAATTGTGAGCCGGTAGAAATTCCAAAAATAAAACCTGAGCATGCAGCTGTAAGATCAAAACCCCATGCATTTTTTGCGCCTATTTTTGCGCAGATAAGATTAGATGTAGAAGGAAACATCATATCAGGTGTAACCGTTCCGCAAATTAAAAGATCAATTTCTTCAGGAGAGATGCCGCGTTTTCTGCACAATTCCAATACGGCAGGCACTGCAACATCACTAGTTGCTTTGTTCAGATCTTTTTCAATTCGCCTTTCTTTTATTCCTGTTCTTGTAATGATCCACTCATCAGTAGTATCTACAATTTTTTCAAGATCTTTATTACTTAAAACAGTTTCAGGCAAATTTCCGGCAACAGCGGTTATAGCAGCTCTTATCATTTAATTTTTTTAATTAAAAACGTTCCTGATTTTTTCAGGCAGATCAGCTTCTGCAATATCTCTGCTCTGCAGTATTAAATTTTTAAACGCCAGCGGACTTGAAATGCCGTGACCAATAATTACGTTTCCGTTTATACCCAGTATGGGAGTTCCTCCGTAAATTTCATAATTGAAACGATCAAAGTACTCGTCTTTTATTTTTCTGCGGCGTAAATTATAATAAAATGCTTCGGCCATTTTTAAAACAACATTACCAACAAAGCCTTCGCAAACAACAACGTCAGATTTATCGTTAAACAAATCGCGCCCTTCAATGTTTCCTACAAAATCAAAATCGCGGCTGTCTTTCATAAGGTTGTGTGCAGCCTGCGTAACCAGGTTTCCTTTTTCTGCTTCTTCTCCTATATTAAGCAGTGCAACTTTAGGCGCTTTAACTTTAAGCACGTGTTCTGAATATAATTTTCCGAGAATCCCGAATTGATAAAGCACATCAGGCTTGCAATCTGCATTGGTACCAACATCTAAGATCAAACCGTTTGACCCATTATCTTTTGGTAGTACAGTTGCAATGCATGGGCGAATAACCCCTGGCACTGCTTTTACAGAGAACATAGAACCAACCAGCATAGCACCTGTATTACCTGCGCTTCCAAAGGTTTGAATTTTTCCTTCCTTTAAAAGTTTAAATCCTAAACCAATACTTGAATTTGGCTTTTGAGAAAATGCTTTGGTTGCATGCTCACCCATTCCAATAATTTCTGTGGTGTGGGCGTAATCAAAAAGATTAGGATCAATTCCTTTTCCTCTGAAAAATGATTTGGCAACTTCGCTGTCTCCAATCAAAACAAGTTTATAATTATCAGGTAGCTCTTTGTAAGCTAATGCCGCCCCTTCGAGCGGATTGTCGGGAGCAAAATCGCCGCCCAGAATGTCCAAACCTATATTCATATACGCCTTAAAAAAGGAAGGGCTAAAGAACAAAAATTAGCCGGAAAATGCAATGTTTAATTTTAAATTTTTGAACAAAAAATGTGGAAAAATCATTGAAAAAACCGCTTTTAAGCAAAAAAACAGGCGTTTTGCCTGTTTTTTACCGAAAATCATCAAAATATTATTTTTCAGCTTTTTCCATTACAACTTTACCTTTGTAATAAAGTTTTCCTTCGTACCAATGTGCGCGGTGACGCAAATGCGCTTCGCCGGTAGTTTGGTCAATACCTATAGTTTTTGCTACATCCTTAATGTGAGTCCTTCTTTTATCCCTGCGGCTCTTGGATATTTTTCTTTTGGGATTTGGCATGGTTTCTTGTTTTTAGTTTGTTCGTTGTAATTGTTCTTATTTTCTTTTCAGCGTACTCTCTCTTTGTCAGATCGAGCGCAGCCGAGATCAATTCTCTTTAAATTTCAATTTCTTTAAATCTTTCCATATAGGATTTATATCTTCTGAGCTGTCTTCTCTTTCTTCTTCAGTACCAATGCTGTCTAATTTTGCAAGCGCATCATAATCACATTCAATGGCATCATCTTCTTCGCAAGGAATTCTTTTTGGAGGAACCGCAATGGTAATGAATTCGTATAAAAAATGCGAAACATCCACTTCATTTTCTCCGTGCGGCAGCACAACAATATCTTCTGTACTTTCTTTAACGTCGCCATGTTTTACTACTAATTTCTCAGTAATATCTATTGGCAAACTGCTTTCAATTCCGCAACGGTCACAAATGGTTTCAACAGTACCGGTAAGATGAAAGTGAAGCGTTAAAACATTGTTTTGTTTCAGTACTTCAATCTCTGCCTTTACATCGGCTTTTGTAATCTCAGAATAATCTAAATCTTCAAAGAACTCATCATTCACTTCCATTTCAAAAGAATGAGATCCGACCTTTAGACCTCCGAATTGTATAACGTAGGCTTTCTTTCTCATCATTTTAAAAAGGGAGGCAAATATAGGAAAATCTTAATTAAAAAGGGAGTTTTTTAGCTCAAAATGATGAATAATGAATGTTGAATGTTGAATTATGAAGAGGAATTCTGGGAAAATGGGCTTTTTTGGGTTTTATTTTTTGGTGAAGGTATAGGAAAAGGGCAGCTCTTTGTATTTGAAACCGAGGTCGTAGTAGAAAATGCCGTTTACCTGGTAGTAGCCTTTTTGGAGATTGAAGAGTTTTATGTTGAAGAGAGAATTATCAGCAATTGGTTTTACAAGTCCCAACTGTAATTTTCCGTCCAGGTAAACTGTATCGCAATTCAAATTATTTAGATAACAGGAAGTATAGCCGGGCATACTTATTTTAAACGTATGTGTAGTTGCGCTGTCTTTTTCTAAAATGCACTTTAACGGGTTTAACTCTTCCACAGAATGGCATTTCAATTGACGGCGCACAGAGAAACTCTTTAGCAGCTCATTATTAAATTCATGAAGTTCGCATAGTTTCCGGATTAGCTCAGATCGTTGCGTTGTTTCAATCCCGCTAAAAGAAATTGCGCTTATTTTTTCTTCAAGATTTTTAGTTGGGCAAATTTTTACTGCTACTGCTTTATATTGGTCAAGCAATAAATAAATTTTGCTGAGATTTTTTTTATGTGAAATAATTTTTTTTGTTTCCTGATACAGACTATCAAGCTTTCTTACATCTCGTTTGTCTGGGTTTCCGTCATTATTATAAAATTCGCTCTGTGCAAAATAATAATTACTGTCAGCAAAATTTATTCGTTGGAGAACAGCAAGATCACCAAGACTTAAACGCATTTCGGGCACTTTTCTTTTGCACGAAAAAATGAAAACTGACATAACTAATAGGAGCGCGACTTGCTTCATTTTTTCAGGTAAAACTTTTCGTTATAGAATTTGGCTGTGTCTCCGGTAGGTTTTGTAATGTAGAGCCAGTTAACAAACTGGTAGTTTCCCTTTGGCTGCCTGGCATCAGCCATATCAAAAGCATAAATGTCTGCACAATAACTGACCATGTAAGAAGGGACTGAATCATTAAAAGGCCTGCCCCACGAGATATAATCAGGTTTCCTCATTTCCCCTTTTTTGTTTTTTAAATTTATTTCCACAAAAGAATTCCGGGGTATGTCTTTACCCCGGTTACTATAAAAA
>JACMLS010000944.1 GCA_014379485.1 Bacteroidia bacterium
AAAACAACAGCCACATCTGTTACAGGTTGTTTATTGGTATTTAATACTAAAACAGAATAGCGTTCTTTAAGTTTTAAATTCCATTGGGTTTGAAATTGTGCAAGTTCGTTTTCTCCAAGTTCTTCCCAAAGTTTCCATTTTTTAAAATCGTTGAGCCAGGTTGCCGTAAGTGTTCCGGGCTTAATCACTTCTCCGCTTTTAGAAAGAGTTTGTGCAGATTTTTTTACTGTAGTGGTGGTGGGAGATGGAGATGCTGCTGAAGAAGAAGAAGAAGAGTAGCCTGAATAACAACTCCTATAAGAAGAAGCGTAATAACCTCCGCTACCACCAAACGAAGGGCAGGAAACAGTTCTGAATTTTTTATGTTTAGGCCTGCAGGCAAAACTATAATCAACAGAAAGCTGGTGGTAAGAGGCAAGCATATTCTGACTGCTTAAATTTTTGAATTGCGAAATGCCGCCGCTGTAACCAAACTGAAAAGCATTGCGGGTAAATGAAGCCTGTAACTGGTAAAAAGAATTTTGTTTGAACATATAACGATAGCCAAGGCCTGCAGAAAAATTTTCTTTACAAAAATTAAGCTGAAGAGAAACATAATTTGTTCTGTTAAGCAAATACCTGTTCAGCGAATCTATAAAATATTTACGACCCTGTCCTTCTGCTACAACTACAGGAGCAAGATAACTTCTCTTTCCCTTCTTAAGCGGAATCATGGCTCCGGCTATTGCAGAATATTTAAAAGGCATTTTTAATTTTGAAGTGGCAGTCAGTTTTCTGTTTGAAAAATTTATATTGTCAGCAGAAAGTCCGAAATAATACCTTTTAGAATAACCAAGCAAACCAAAGCCTGTTCCTGCATAAGTGACATCAGACGTATAATTCAGTGAAGACATTCTGCTGTTTGTCTGGTCATAACGCCCCGTAAATGAAGAAGCATTTATTCTGGTTTGACTCAGATTTATTTTTAAAGCAGAACGAACACTGAATTCTCTTGTTATGCTGTATTGATAGGAATAGATTGCACCAATAGAATTATTCTGAAAGGATTTTCCGTCGCCATCTGCGAGCATGGTTAAACCTACTCCGCCAGAAAGCGCATCAACATGCATATCAAACGAAGACACAAAAGTGTTGTATTGCCTGAGAGAATTATTGTACTGGTAAATATAATTGCTGCCAAGGTGAGGGCAACGACTTGTTCCTGCAAAAGCCGGGTTGATAAGCAACTGACCGGTTTTATTATTGGCGTTAAACACCGGCGATTGCGGAAAGAGAAATCCGCTAAGGAAAAATGACGTTGTAAAAAGTATAAAAGTTTTCATGACCTTATTGTTTAACAGGAGGAATACCCATTTAACTGTAGAAACAAAAAGAGGTAACAAGGAAATTTACGAGCCACTATAAAACGAAAAAACCTCAGAATTCTGAGGTTTTTAAAATAGTATTGTTTGATTTTTTATCCGTCAATTCTTTTTGGTTTTTTACCACCGCCATCACGATCATCATCTCCTCCGCCAACTATTTCATCAGCATCTGTTTCATCTTCTTCTGCACCTTTAAGAATAGTACTTCCTGAATTATCATTTGTACCGGTTGCAGTTGCACTTTTTTGCGTAGAACCTGCCGTTGCAGATTCTGACTTAGATTGCCCTGGACAGTTCTTTTCTTTCTGACAACTGTTTACTAAAAGCGTAAACATTATCACTATTGCTATTTTACTGATTAGTTTCATTTGTGAAAAAATTAAATTTTTCTAAGTATAAAGGTACAGATTATCTATATAAAAACCAACATTTTAATAATAATTTTTTATTGGCAACACAATTTCCACCCGCGTTCCTGTTGCGCCGTTCAACTCGTTTTTAACATCAAAAGGCCCTTTAACAGAAAGACCTGAATTGGTTATTGTTTTAAGCAAATTGATACGGCCATTGGTAATTTCCATGCCTCTTGAAATGTGCAATGCTCCTTTTTGGCGCTTTTTTTCCAAACTTGCTTCAATTCCAATCCCATTATCCTCAATACTGAACATAATGGTATCTCCCACCTCTTTAACAGTAATTGTAATAGTTCCGGGTTTTTGCATGGGTAAAATTCCGTGCCAGATACTGTTTTCAATATAGGGTTGCAAAAGCATTGGCGGAATTTCAATAGAATCCGTATCAATATCGCCTTCAATATTTATGTGGTAGCCGAATTTATTTTCAAAACGCATGTGTTCAAGTTCCATGTAAAGTTTAAGGCGCTCAATTTCTTC
>JACMLS010000945.1 GCA_014379485.1 Bacteroidia bacterium
AAAAGCGCAGTTAATTTTACCAACACACGCCAATACTTTTGATCAGTATCCGAATTTTAATGTTGCATTGGTAAAAAACTTTAAGATCCGCTCCCTTACATTTGATATTCTTGACAAAAAAGATTACCAGGCGGGTAAAGACATTGGCCTTGTGCATCATTATGATTTTGACACAGGCGGAAGGCTTACGCGATTTTATTATACCGCACTCGCAAAAACAATTGTAAAAGAAATTCACGTGGGCGCTGTAAAAAAACGCAGACACAAAGCAATACCGGGCTACATAAAATATGCTAACGAATATGTTTTTGACACCATCTCTACCCGTTTTTTTTATGACGTAAAAGGAAGACTGATCTTAAAAAGATATAACGAAGGCATGTATTACGAAAGCACTTATTTTGATTACGATGAAAAAGGGCGTGTGCTGAGAGAAATGCGTTGCAAAGAAACAAATGTAAGTGCAGACAAGAATCAATTTACACTGGGAGTACAAAATGTAATTTCAGAAGAAAAATTTGAGTACCAGAGCACCGGCGAAAAACAATACAAAAAAAAATGCCTGAACGATGAAGGCCGCATTTTCAGAGAAGTGATTGTAAATTTAGACGATGCCGGAAATCCCACAGAGTTCAACGAAAATTTTACAGTTACCTGGATCTCGCAGCAATCTAAATTTATTTACGATGAATTTGGCCGCATGAAACAACGCAGCTTTGAAAGTAATACAGACGGCACACAAGCCATCCGCGACACCTTTGAGTATGACAACCGTGGCAATATTACCTGGGAACGCCAATACAAAAACGGTGTTTTACTAAACGAAAGATCTTATTTGTTTGATGAAAAAAACGAACTCGTAACCTCATACGTAATCCGCGATCATATTCAGAAATCTATGCGCATTACAAAACTTATTTACGAGTATTACAGCAAATAAGATTTTCCGCACGATTTGAGATATAAGTCCCGATAGCTATCGGGAGCGTAGAGAGGCGTGAAAAAAAACTGAGCTGGAGTTGGAATCCAATCCCTATTGCCTTACCCCTATTCCCCAACTCACCTCAATCAACAAACAGCGACATCAACTCAGTGGCTTCTTTCGGTTTCATTCTTCCGGCAAGTACTAAACTTAGTTGCCTTCTTCTCAGTGCACCGGCAAATCTTAATTTTTCATCGTCGGTTTCAGGAATCAATTCAGGAACGGGGAGCGGAGAACCGTTCTGGTCTACTGCCACAAAAATAAAAATGGCTTCGTTACATTTTTTTCGTTCGCCGGTTACAAGGTCTTCTACCCACACATCCACAAACACTTCCATACTTGTGCTAAAGGCTCTTGAAACTTTTGCCTCAAGTGTTACAATGCTTCCTTGTTTAACGGGATGCTGAAACGAAACGTTATTTACAGAAGCGGTAACTACTACGCGTTTGCAATGGCGGTGCGCTGCAACAGAACTTGTAATATCCATCCACTGCATCAGTTTTCCACCAAACAAATTACCAATGTGGTTGGTGTCGTTCGGTAAAACGTATTCGGTGTTGATGGTGTATGACTCGCGGGCGGCTTTTGCTTTTACTGACATTGTAAAAAATATTAAATTATTAGTTTAAATTTCTGGCGCTAAAATACTGCAAATTCTCCTATGAGAAGCAATTTGCGTAACATCTTTTTAATTACTTTAGACATCATTTCTAACCGAAGAACTGATTTTTTGCATGCCTGTTAAACAATTCATTTTACACTTATCAGCAAAAAAAGGATTCTTTCCTTTGCTTATCGCCCTGCTTTGGGTAATTGCGCTTGCGGTAATAAATCCGGCCGGAGAGTTTCCGGTAAACGATGACTGGGCCTATACAAAAAATGTTTTTCAGCTAAGTGCAAATAATAAATTTTATGTTGATCCCTGGCCTGCTATGACGCTGGTATCGCAAACCCTTTACGGCACTTTATTTACAAAGGTCTTTGGTTTTTCATTTTTAGTTTTAAGAATTTCCACCTTTGTGCTCGCCCTTGCGTCTTCTATAATTCTTTTCCAGATCCTCAAAAGAAAATGCGCCAATGATTACGTGGCCTTTCTGCTTTCGGCAGGATTTTGTTTCGGACAAATTTTTTGCGCTTTGTCTTTTACGTTTATGACAGATATATTTTTTCTTTCTTTCACTGTTTTTTCTGTTTACACATTAATTCTTTACCTCGATCATCAGAAAACAAAGCACTACCTTTTATTTACATTTTTCTGTTTAATTGCAGTGCTTAACAGGCAGCATGGTTTATTGCTGCCCTTGCTTATTCTTTTTCCAATAATTTCAAAAAAAAACCTTTCCGTAAAAACACTTTTTCTTGCTGCCTTTCCTTTTATTACCTGCCTTGGCGGACACCTTGGCTATCGTTTTCTTCTTTGGGCATATTCCATTCCGCAAAACATGCAGGGCTTGGGAAAACTAACAGAAAGTATAAAAAACATTAATTTACAACTGGCACACATCAACACCGGCGATTTTTTTCTCACCCTCGGATGGATGCTGCTTCCCTGCGCGCTATTTTTGTTATGGAAGCAGCGCGAAAAAAACCCGAAAAAAACACTCTTGTTTGCAGGTATACTTTTAATTTCAACCTGCATCACCTGGTCTGCACTAAAACTCTATCCCATAGGCAACATTTCAAACCTTTATGGTACCGGGCCAAAATTTCAAAAAGATTCTGCAATAAATATTGCCAACAGATTTAATGTTGCAGAGTGGTATAAGTGGACGGTCAGGGTTATTTCACTCTTTTCCGTTTCATTTCTTATTTTTAAAAGTGTTGCCGGGAAAAATAAATTTTTCGAAGACAAAAAACTGAATGCTTCTTTCATTTTTTCTATTTGCGTTTTTATTCTTGTCTACCTTATTTTTAGCATTGCCAATGATGCGTACTTTGACAGGTATGTACTTCCTGTTGCGCTTTTTCTCCTTTTACTAAATGCTCCTCAAATTCATTCTCTAAAATTTTCATTTAAAATAATTGCACCTTTTATTATTCTGCTTGTTTATCTTGTAACAATTTTCCAGGTAAAGGATTTTATGAATTGGAATCGTCTTCGCTGGAAAGTTCTTGCTGATATGAACAGGAAAGGAATAAGTCCGCATTTTATTGATGGTGGTTTTGAATACAACGCCTGGTTTAAACCCCGTAAAGTCTTTCCTCCTGCATATGAGAATAAAAGCTGGTATTGGGTAGACAAAGATGATTTTATGATTGCAGGCGGAAATTATCCGGGATATTTCAAAAAAGAATTTTACCCATACCAGCACTATATTCCGTTTACAACAGACACATTATATGTTCTTGAAAAAAAGGATAAAACAGAATTTGACCTTGAGGGATATAATAAAAAGATCAGGCAATTGGAAGACGAGATACGAAAAGATAAAAACTGGCTCAACAATACCCAACTGCAAGCTAAAGAAAATAAAATTCCGCTTGATAGTATGATACGGTTGAACGCGATCTGGACAATGGAAAATTCCAGCAAAAAATAAACAAATGAGCAACACTCAAAAAAAAATAAAGCTCTCTGAAAAAAACTGGTTTTTTCCAACCTTACTGGGCTTACTTTGGTTGTTAGTTATTCTTATCATCAATCCCATAGGAGAATTTCCGATCAATGATGACTGGTCTTATTCTAAAAATGTTTTTGAGCTCTGCGTAAAGCACAAATTTTATGTAGATGAATGGCCGGCCATGACGTTGATATCGCAGACACTTTACGGCAGCGCATTTGTTAAGGTCTTTGGTTTTTCTTTTACTGTACTTCGTACTTCTACTTTGTTGCTTGCTTTTTTTTCAACGCAGGTGCTTTACCGCATTCTCAAAAAAAAATGCGGAGAACCTTTGTACGCATTTCTTTTAACAGCTGCTTTTTGTTTCAGTCAGATCTTTTGTACACTCTCTTTTACTTTTATGACTGATATTTTCTTTCTCTCCTTCGTAATTTTTTCTCTGCATCAGCTTATTTTATATCTCGACAACAAGAAAACAAAACATTATATTTTATTTATTTTCTTCTCTTTTATTGCTGTTCTTAACAGGCAACATGGCTTACTGCTTCCTTTGCTTATTATTTTGCCACTTCTTTGGAAAAACAAACTCAGCCTGAAAAAAATTGCGCTTGCAGCATTACCATTCATAGTTTGTTTCCTGGCGCACTATACCTATGGTTTCTTATTAAGAAAATTCCAGATTCCCAATGGAATTCAGGGCATGGACAGGTTAGTGGATACAATAAAAAACCCGGACTATACACTTTTGTATTTAAGAGCCGGCGATCTGTTTACGGGTACCGGCTGGATTTTAATTCCTTGCAGTTTGCTTCTATTAAGAAGAACTTTCGGCGCACACACAAAAAACATTTTGCTTTTTCTCATCGCGGCTGTAGTTTGCCTTTGCATTTGCTGGTCAGACCTCAAAATTTATCCATGGGGAAATGTTTGGAGTGCGTACGGAATCGGGCCAAAGATTCTGAAAGATTACTGGGCAAATATTTTTCCACGCTTTAATTTTCCGGATTGGATCAAATGGACTATACGGATCTCTTCGCTAATTTCTATTGCTATTATCATAACGAACTCCTTTAAAAATAAAAGTAAATTTTTTGAAGACCCCAACATTAACCGCGGATTTTTTCTTTCTGCACATTTATTTCTTTTGGTATATCTTTTCTTTAGCATGCTCAACCCCGCTTATCTTGACAGGTATATACTTCCGCCTGCACTGTTTTTTTTAATTGTCAGCACACCATCATCAGAAATGCTCAAAGGTTCTTCACGATTTACATTTACTTTTTTTGTTGCAGGCCTGTGCATTTTAGGTGTTTTACAGGTAAAAGATTTTATGAACTGGAACCGGATACGCTGGCAGGCGCTTGCTGATCTGAATAAAAAAGGAGTAAACGAACATTTTATTGACGGGGGCTTTGAATACAATGCGTGGTACAAACCCGGCGACAGACTTGCCAATGAATTTGAAGAGAAAAGCTGGTATTGGGTAGATAAAGATGATTATATAATAGCAAACGGAAATCACGCAGGTTATTTTGTGAACGCAATTTATCCATACCGTCACTACATTCCTTTTACAACAGACACCATTTTTATTCTGGAAAGAGAAAACAAATCAACTTCTCCAAAAGAGATACAGAAAAAAAAGATCCTTGATATTGAAAAGCAGATACGAAGCGATAAAAACTGGTTAAGCGGTGTTGAAAAACAGGCAAAAGAAAATAAAATTTCGCTGGATAGTATGATACAGATTAGTGCCATCTGGATGTTGAATAACGTTGCTGCAACAAACAAACCAATTACTGAAAAAGAACTAAAAGAAAAAAAAATACGCGAATGTGAAGATCAGATCCGCAACAATAAAATCTGGTTGAAGGCTAATGAAAAACAGGCAAAAGAAAACAACATTCCGCTTGATAGTATGATACGGATAAATGCAACCCTGATGTTTGAAGATGCTGATAAAACACCAAAGTAAGATTCTTACAGTTTTTGTTTTACAATTCACAACAAAGTTCTAATTTTACAAATAAAACCATGGCTTATATTACTGCCCTACATATCATTTTTGTTGTTTGCTGGTTTGCCGGTCTGTTTTACATTGTAAGACTTTACGTGTATGCGTACGAGGCAAATTTAAAACCAGAACCTGAGCGCAGTATTTTACTCAACCAGTTTCAGACCATGAAAAAAAGATTGTTGTATGGCATTACCTGGCCATCGGGCATACTTACAATTATTTTTGGCAGCTGGTTGTTGTTTGTGTATTATCCAAGCCATCTCATTACTGCCTGGTTTATTCTCAAATTAATTTTTGTAGGATTTTTGGTTTTGTATCATTTGCAATGCCAGATCATTTACAAACAGCAAAGCCAGGGCATTTTTCGTTTCTCATCTATGAAACTGCGCATGTTTAACGAAATTGCAACCATTGTTTTATTTGCTGTTGTGTTTTTAGTTGAAATAAGACAAAATACAAACTGGGTGTACGCAATACTCGGCACTTTTATGCTCATTGCTTTAATTCTCTTCGGCATTTTTCTTTACAAACATCAACGCATTAAAAAAGAAAACGAAGAAATTGAAAACGAATTAAATCCAACAAAAGAAGCAGAAGTAACCGAAAAGAAAAACGACCTTCCGCCACCACCACCTGCAACTTAATTTACGAAATTGAGTTCGCGATAAAGAGGATTTTTCTGTCTGATATAAGACAAAAAGATATAAGATATATCCCGATAGCAATCGGGA
>JACMLS010000946.1 GCA_014379485.1 Bacteroidia bacterium
ATCTTGCGTTTGCCAAACAATTGGCCGCAGATCTGGCTGAAGCCATCAAAACATAAAATAAGGCCGTATAGCGGAAGCAACTTGTCTCCCGGAAATTTTTGAGCGCCTGATAAAAATAAAAACCCTACGAGTAAATAGGTTACGATGCCAAAAAATAAAATAAATGGTTTCTTTTTATCAGAGCAAAGCCAGGCGTAAATAATTTCGAAAAAACCTGCTACAGCAATTAATGTGAGTGCCAAAAAATAATAGCTTGTAAAAGCAAAAACAGAACACAAACTGTAAACAATTATGGCATATGTAAAATATTTTAAAACTATACGCTGTTTTTCTTCGGGCTTTTTAATGCCAATTCTCCACACTCCAATTCCTCCTATCAAAAAGAAAACAGAAATAATTATAAAAATAGTTGCAACCATTATTCTAAAATCAGTTTAATTTTCTGGCAACGAAAATTATTTCGCGCTACGACGCGACGGCCGCAACGTTTAATGAACTAAGAGCTAACGAAATTTGTTTCCTGCAGTTCGGGTGGACAACACCCTCACGATGGATTAACGAAAGAACGATAAACGAAAATTATTTCACGCTACGACGCGACGTTCGCAACGCGTAACTATTAAACAACAAACAACGATTAACGAACAACAACTAACGAACAACGACTAACTAATAACGATTAACTTTTTTTACCGATTTAATTACCCAATACAAACCTTTGGCATTGCTTTTTGGCTCTTTCAGTAAAATAAAAATTATTATTTCTTCAATATTCGCCCAGCAACTCACGCAAACCATTAAATAGTAATACCATTGGGGCGGGGTAGATAGAAAGATCCATGCAAAAAATATTCCCATTACATAGCCTGTGGTTTTAAAAGAATAGAGATGCAATCCGCAGATCCTTCCAAATTTTATAAAAGTGACGAGGAAAGAAAGCAGGTAAAGGCCGGCAAAAGTGATGAATCCCCATTTATGAATAAAAAAGTAATCTGTTTTAAATATCACCAGGCCGGCAAAAGCGGCGATCATGGTTCCTACATCTGCCAGAGAATCCAGACGCGCGCCGAATTGGGTTTGCATGTTAAATCGCCGCGCTATAAATCCGTCAAGTATATCAGTTATAAGATTTGTTATCAGAAAACCCACAAACAATTTCTCTTGTCCGGCAATGATCATCCAGATCAGAAAAGGAAATGCAAGAATGCGATACGCAGAGAGGAAGTTGGGGATGTTGTAAATGTTTTCTGTGTTTTTTTTGCGGTTGATAGCTGAATGACTCATTTGAATAGAATTGATGATACAAATGTAGAGCGGGAAAAGTAAAATCGTTCTTTTTTGTGCCGGAATAGTTTTAGCGAAAAATACATATTTATAGTCCGGCCAGGCAATGTTTTTGCAATAAGTGCAAATAGGCCTGCTTGCGTTGCAGTTTTTGCAGGCGGTAAGCAAATAGATGTAACTTTGCCGCCCAATGAGTTGTTTTTCGCAAAACAACAAAAATTAACTAATGATTTTCTCTATGGAAGTTTGCACAGAACGATCTAATTTTGATTCGTAATAATTTAAAACATTTACCATATGTCAACCTCATCAGACCGAGCAAACAAAGCCGCCCGATTTTTACACAAAGTAAAAAACGTAGATCAATTGATGGAAAAGATCAAAGGCAAAAAACCTAACAGCCACCCTAACGGAAAATTTCCGATCGAAGGGCATGTTACCAAAGAAGGCACAGAAAAACGCCTCGAGTATTTAAAACATCACGGAAAAGAATTTCAGTATTTAACCGGCGACAAAACTTTTTCTGATCTTGAATCGCTTCACGGTAACATTGAAAATTTTATTGGCTTCAGTATGGTTCCTACTGGTGTGATCGGCCCGCTTAATATTATCGGAACGGATGCCAACGGAGATTTTTACGTTCCGCTTGCAACAAGTGAGGGCGCATTGGTTGCATCTTACGGGCGTGGGGCACGTGCAAGCAGAATGGCAGGCGGAATAACTTCTATTTGTATAATTGAAGGCGTGCAAAGAAGTCCCGTTTTTAAATTCGACAACATTGCATCGCTTGGCGAATTTGTAATGTGGGTGCTTAAACAAGCAGAAAAATTTCATGAGATTGTTGCAGTTACAAGCAGGCACGCGCAACTCATTGATATGAAAACAAACATTGAAGGAAATCACCTGATACTTACTTTTGATTATCTTACAGGTGATGCGGCCGGACAAAATATGGTTACGCTTGTTACAGATGCTATTTGCCAGTACATTGTAAGAGAGTCGCCTGTTAAACCGGTTTTCTGGTTTATTGAAAGTAATTATTCAGGCGATAAAAAAGCAACTGCGCTTTCATTCAGTTCAGTGCGCGGAAAAAAAGTTACTGCAGAAGTTGAAATTCCACAAGACATTGTAAAATCAGTTTTAAGAACTACCACGCAAAACATGGTTAACTACTGGCAATCCTCTACACTTGGTGTAATTCAGAGCGGTGCCATAGGTGCGCAAGGTCATGTTGCAAACGGTTTGTGTGCCTTGTTCATTGCAACAGGTCAGGATGCGGCCTGTACAGCAGAAGCCGCAGTTGGCATTACCCGAATGGAAATGAAAGCAAACGGAGATCTTTACGCTTGTCTTACACTTCCTAATTTGGTAGTAGGAACTGTTGGCGGCGGAACATCTTTGCCAACCCAGCGCGAATGTTTGGAGTTGCTTGATTGCTACGGTGCCGGCAAAGGAAGAAAATTTGCAGAGATCTGTGGCGCTCTTGCATTGGCCGGAGAATTAAGTATTGCAGCGGCTTTGTCTGCCGGACATTTTTCTCAGGCGCATAAAAAATTCGGAAGAAAGCAAAAAGAAAAATCAACTACAGTGCTTGATAAATAATTTTATGGAGACTAAAGAAAATAATTATTCTTTGTTGCACCGTTTTTTTATTTATCAGAAAGAGCGGTTTCCGTTTCTTGCTCACGGATTATTAATAAGTGCATTTAGTTTTTCGGCAATTTCCTATTCGCGCATTTGCCGCGGGGCAGAAGGTTTTGTTGCCTGGCCACGTTTTTTGGTTGCCATTTTTACAACTGTTACTTTGTTTTTTCTTGTGAGGGTTTTTGATGAATTTAAAGACAAAGAAGACGATGCTATGTACCGCAAACATCTTCCCGTTCCGCGGGGTTTAATTAAGTTGAAAGAACTTGCCGTATTGGGAGCGATTGCAGCTGTGCTTCAGATAACTATCAACGGAATTTTTTTTCCTAAAATGTTGTTGATTTATTTTTCTGTGATAGCCTATTTATGCCTGATGGGAAAAGAATTTTTTGTGCATGAGTGGTTAAAGAAACATCAGTTCTGGTACGTGGTTTCTCATATGATGATCATTCCGCTGATAGATATTTATGCAAGTGGTATGGATTGGTTAATGGAAGATAAAAAAGCTCCCACGGGTTTACTTTTCTTTTTTGCAGTTTCATTTATGAATGGTGTTGTTTTAGAGATCGGAAGAAAAATAAAAACCCCGGAGAAAGAAGAGTTCAATACGTATTCTACTATGATGGGAATGGAAAAAGCGACAAAATTATGGATACTTATTTTGTTTATCACTTTTTGTGTTGCTGTAGCAGCTGCGTGGTTTGCAGGTTTTGGTCTGGCTGGTTTTATAACGCTCCTTGGTTTTCTTGTTCTTTGCTCTTTACCTGCAGTTTTATTTCTGAAAAAGAAAACTGCTAAACTTGCAAAAATGATAGAATACGCTTCAGCACTCTGGACTGTTGCAATGTATCTCTCTCTGGGAGGCGTACCTATGCTAATGAAATTATTAAATTTTTAAACGTGTTAGAACTAAAAAAAAATGCCATTACGGCAGAAATAAATTTCCTCAAAGAAAGCAAAGAATCGTTTTCTATTGGGGGAAAGGCAAAGAATTTATTCCTGCTTAAAGAGTTAGGAATGAATGTTCCATCCTTCGTTGTAATTCCCGGTAACGAATTGTACAATTTACTTCCTATTGAACTTATACGGGATGAAAATGTAGAAAGTATCCGCTCTTTTATTTCTTCTATAGCAATTGGAAATGACTCCATAGAAAAAATAATTGCTGAATTTTCTGATGTGGATTATTTTTCTGTGCGCTCTTCGGCTGTGGATGAAGATGGAAAGAGTTTTTCTTTTGCGGGTCAGTTCGATTCTTTTTTGTTTGTTTCGAAAGAACAACTGGCAGAAAAAATAAAAAGTGTCTGGTTAAGCGCTTTCAATGAAAGAGTAATTCAGTACCGCGAAGAAAATAATTTACAGATTCAGTTTTCTATTGCTGTAATTGTTCAGGAAATGGTTGATGCAGATGTTTCCGGCGTTGCATTCGGGGCCAATCCCGCAAACGGAAACCGCAAAGAAAAAGTGATCTCTTCGGTTTATGGAGTGGGCGAGGGCCTTGTTTCAGGTGAGTTGAATGCTGACAATTTTATTGTAAACGGAAAAGACATTAAGCAACAACTCACATCTAAAGAAAAAAAATTCATACACAATTTTAAAAGTGGTGGAACTTTAATTGAAAATGTATCAGGAGATCAAAAAAGCAGGTCTTCTCTTTCTGATTTGCAGGTATTAGAAATTTCTGCTGTACTTGATACGTTAAAAAAGTTTTATCGTCGTCCGCAAGACATTGAATTTGCCTATAAAAACGAACGACTTTATATTTTGCAGGCGCGCCCCGTTACGGGTTTGCAAAACCTCTCTGATCTTTCCGGAGAATATATTGTTTGGGATAACAGTAATATTATTGAATCTTATCCCGGAATTTCTTCGCCTCTTACATTTTCTTTTATTCTTCCGGTTTACGAAGCTGTTTACAGGCAGTTTTCTGCAATGATGGGCGTTAAACAAAATGAGATTGATGAGAACAAAGAAGTTTTTGCAAATATGCTTGGCCTTTTGAACGGAAGAGTTTATTATAATTTACTGAGCTGGTATAAAGCACTTGCCATGTTGCCCGGTTATTCTCTTAACGCGGGTTTCATGGAAAAAATGATGGGCGTAAAGGAAAGATTTGAATTAAAAGATCAGAAAGTAAGAAGCAGGTTTTCTGAAAAAATGCGTGTACTGAGAATGATTGGTATTATGCTTAAAAATTTAAGCCAGCTTCCGGGCATGAGAAGAAATTTTGTGACTGATTTTAATTATACCATGAAAGAATTTTCTGCAATTGATTTTTCTTCCTGCAACAGCAATGAGTTAATGAATTTGTATTTGAGATTTGAACAAACACTTCTTAAAAAATGGAAAGCTCCTTTGGTAAATGATTTTTTTGCAATGATCTATTACGGGGTTCTGCAAAAACTTGTTGTTAAGTATGAACTGCCTGATAAGGACACTTTACATAATGATCTTTTATGCGGGGCAAAAGATATTATTTCTACTGAGCCCGTTAAGAGGTGTATTGAAATTGCAACTGAAATTCAAAGTAACGAAGAGTTAAAAAAGATTTTTTTGCAAAAGGATGTTGCGGAAATTTTAAATGATCTCAAAAATAGGGACTTTGTAAAAGTCAAAAATCTTGTGGATGATTTTATTGAAAAATTCGGTGAACGTTGCGTTGGAGAGTTGAAGCTTGAAACGATTACCTATAAGCAATGTCCCGAAAATTTTATTCGGGTAATTAAATCTTACATTGAACAGGGTGTGTCTTCAAAAAATTTCTCACAACATGATGAGTCTAAAGTGCGGAAGGAAGCAGAGGAGAAAGTAAGAAAATCACTTTCAGGAAGATTTATGAAAAAGGGAATGTTCAATTATTTTCTTCGTCGCTCAAGAGAATTGGTGAGTGCGCGCGAAAATCTGCGTTATGAACGTACCCGCGCTTTCGGAATTGTACGTCAGCTCTTTTGCGCCATTGGAGAAAATTTTGCTTCAGAAAACCTTATTGAGGAAGCCCGCGATGTTTTTTTCCTTACTAAAGAGGAGGTTTTTCATTACATAAAAGGAACTTCTGTCAATTATAATTTAAAAGAACTGATCGCTTTACGAAAAAAACAATTCAGTGAGTTCGAAAAACACGAACAGAGTGAAAGAATTAAATCGAATGGAATTGTTTTTCTTGGAAATGATTTTAAACAAAAATTTTCGCAGGCTGTTCTTGAAGGAGATCTAAAGGGAATTCCCTGTTGCGCCGGTAGAGTGAGGGCAAAAGTGCAGGTAGTCCGCAATCCCAATGAAGTAAATAACCTGAACGGAGATATTTTAGTTACTTCAAGTACAGATCCGGGTTGGGTTACTTTGTTTCCAACAGCCTCTGCAATTTTGGTTGAACGTGGAAGTTTATTAAGTCACTCAGCAATTGTGAGCAGGGAAATGGGTAAGCCCTGTATAGTTGGCATAACAGGTTTGTTGCAGATCTTGAAAACGGGAGATGAAGTGGAGATGGATGGAAGTACCGGCGAAATAAAAATAATTAAAAGAGCTTAAGGGAAAATGTCTGACCTCAGGAATACAGTTGACTTTTCAATAATCCGCTATGCAAATTGCTGGGAAGATCCGCTCGTTTTAATAAAGGGTCTTGATGTAAAAGCGGGAGAAAAAATTCTGTCTATTGCCTCTGCGGGCGATAATAGTTTTTCTTTATTGAGTGGCGATCCTGAATTAGTGGTTGCAGTAGATCTGAGTGCCGCCCAATTGTATCTTGTGGAATTGAAAATGCTTGCAATAAAAAACATGGAACGGGAGGAGTACATAAAATTCGCAGGCTTTTTTCCTTCAGATAAAAGAATCGTTATTTTTAATTCCTTAAAAGATAAACTTAGTGCAGAAGCAAAACAATATTGGGAACATAATGCTGAGGCCATTGAAGATGGAATTATTTATTTTGGAAAATTTGAAAAGTATTTTCAGATGTTCAGCAGCAGAATTCTTCCCTGGATTCACCGGAAAAAAACGGTTGATGCCTTGTTGAAACCTAAAAGTGCAGATCAGCAAAAAGAGTTTTATGAAAGCAAATGGAATTCTTTTCGTTGGAGATTTTTCTTTAAAGTTTTTTTCAGTCGTTATGTGATGGGAAAATACGGTCGCGATCCTGAATTTCTGAAAGAGGTAAAAATTCCGGTCTCTCAGTTTATTTTTGAGCAGGCAGAAAAACATCTTTCGTCTGTGCATTGTCTGGAAAATTTTATTCTGCATTTTAATCTAAATGGAAATTTCGGGAATGTTCTTCCCCACTACGTGCAGCCGGGTGTTTATGAAAAGGTGAGAAAGAATATTGACAGGTTAACCTTGTTTAAAGGATATGCCGGCCAGGCAATTCCTGCTTTCGGAAAATTCCATAAAATGAATCTCAGCAATATTTTTGAGTACATGGATAAGAATACATTCGAAAACGTTTCAAACGAATTGGTAGACGGACTTGAAGCAAATGGAAGAATTGCCTGCTGGAATTTAATGGTCCCAAGAAAAATTTCCGCACACAACACTAAAATTGAATTTTTAAAACCACTCTCAGAAAATTTAAAAACAGAAGACAAAGGATTTTTTTACAGCAAATTTATCATCGAAGAAAAAAAGTAATTTATATGTGCTCTTTGTTTCTATGCGTTTAAAAAAGTAATATGCCAACCGAAGTCTTAAATACAATTTACCTCGCCTGCGCTTTTCTCGGGTTATTTGCGCTGGCAGAAGTTATCTATTATGTATTTAAACCAAAGGCAGAATATACCCGCAAGCTTGTTCATTTCGGCACAGGAATAATTACTTTGTTATTTCCTATCTATCTAACTTCTCACTGGAGCGTTTTGTTTTTGTGCGGGTGTTTCGCTTTAATACTTCTTGTTTCGTTAAAGTTCAATTTACTTAAATCTATCAATGCTATAGATAGGAAGTCGCATGGAAGTATTTCTTACCCGGTTTCTGTTTACGGTTGTTTTTTGTTTTATATGTTTATGGCAAATGGTAATTCTCATTTTACAGGTAAATATTTCTTTTTTTATCTTCCCATTCTTACACTTGCTATATGCGATCCTATTGCAGCGCTCATTGGTAAACGCTGGCCCTATAAAAAATTTAAAGTAGGCGATGGGCAAAAATCTGTAATGGGATCTTTTTCTTTTTTTATTTCTGCTTTGGTGCTTTCAGTTTTTTCACTTTGCCATTTTCCTGCCGTTGACGAAATGTCTTTCTTTTTAATAGACTTTACAGGTTGTCTGGTTATCGCAATTCTCGCAACACTTGCAGAAGCATTTAGCCGGAAAGGATTTGATAATTTAAGTATTCCTGCAGCTGTAATTGTCGGAATTCTCTTTTATAAACATTTTATTTTAGGCCTGCCGTTTACCAATGGAGATTTTTACTAATCATACTATTTCTGAATTCCAAAAAGATTATTTTCTTTTAATTGAGAAGATCTATCCCCAGAATTTGTGGCAGCAAAAGAAAAATACTTCCATCAACACAGTGTTTTTTCATAAGGGAATTGTATTGAAAAATGAAAAGGAAGTTTTAGCGACGGCAGTGCTTTATTTAAATCCTTGTGTATGTGCAAATGAAGCGCCTGCCATTTGCTTTGGTAATTTTGAATGTGTAAATGATAGAGAAATTGCAGGAAAATTATTTTCTTCTGTAGTGGAAGAAGCAAAGCAAGCCGGAAAAGAAATTCTGATTGGCCCAATGAACGGTTCTACCTGGGATGAATACAAATGGGCAACAAATTCTTTTGAAAATTATTACCTCACAGATCTTTTGCATCCTGCTTATTATCCTCAGTTTGCAATGGAAAACGGTTTTACTCCCCTCGCAGATTATTTTTCTCAAATAGATACCGATTTGAAATTTGATGAGGGCAAACTGCAAAGGGCTTTGGATTTTACCAGGTCTGCCGGAGTAACTTTCAGAAATATGGATCTGAATAATTACGAAAATGAACTTGATAAATTGTATAATTTCTGTACGCTTTCATTCAAAAATAATTTTCTTTATTCAGGAATTGAAAAAGAAAAGTTCAAAGAAAAGTACAGACCCTTAAAACAATTAATAAATCCTGATCTTGTGTTTATGGCCATAGACGAAAAAGATGAATTCAGGGGATTAATGTTTGCGTTTGATAATTTTCCTGATAAAGAAAAAAAAGGAATAGTTTTGAAAACACTTGCACGGAGTCCGGAAAAAAAATACAGCGGACTTGGGACCATTCTTTCCTGTATGTTATATGAAAGGATCAGGAAGAAAAATTATGAGTACATCATTCATGCTTTTATGCATCAGAGCAACGTTTCAAAAAACATTTCGGATCAGTTTTCAGGAAGGCCATTTAAAAATTACAGCCTCTTTCAAAAAAAGTTAAATGAATATTGAATATTTATTTGAAAACGCTTCCGAAAAATTTCCGGATAAAATTGCTATTATTAAAGGCGATAAGAAAATTTCTTTTGGCGAATTGCAAAAGCAGGTCTCTGAGACAGCGGTTTATTTTTCCGCTAAAGGAATTGGCAAAGGAGACCGGGTGCTCGTGTTTGTACCTATGGGAATTGATCTTTATAGAATAGTACTTGCTTTATTTAAGATTGGAGCTGTAGCGGTTTTTTTAGATGAGTGGGTTAGTAAAGAGCGATTGGAAATTTGTTGCAGGCTTGCTCAATGCAAAGGTTTTATCGGGATTCCAAAAGCAAGATTGTTTGCTTTTTTCTCTTCTGAATTAAGAAAAATTCCTGTTAAACTCAGACTAAAAGGAAGGATAGAAAATTCAGAAATGTTTTTGCCTGTTAATTGCAATGAAAACGATACGGCTTTAATTACTTTTACAACCGGCAGTACCGGAATTCCGAAAGCGGCCGATCGTACACACGGTTTTTTATCTGAACAGTTCAAAGCACTCACAGATACAATTCATCCAATGGCAACAGATATTG
>JACMLS010000947.1 GCA_014379485.1 Bacteroidia bacterium
GTAATTCTGAAATTATTTCTGAGTTCTGTTGTGTTGTACGGAATGGTGTAACCCTGAATTTCTAATTTACTGGTTGGAAATGTTGCGGGTGTACCGGTGTAGAAAACAAAATTGGCGGCAAAGTTCCAGCGTTTGTTGGGTTCGTAATTTGCTACAAGATTTAAATTGTGTGTTCTGTCAAATTTGCTGGGAAACCATTGGTCTTTACTGATTCCGATCACTTTTCTTTCTGTGCGTGCAAGTGTGTAAGAGAGCCAGCCGGTAAATTTTCCGCGTGTTTTTTTAATGAACAGTTCCAGTCCGTAAGCGCGGCCCTTGCCTTGTAATAATTCTGCTTCCAGGTATTTATTCAGAAACAACTGCGCATTGTCAATATAATCCAATTGGTTATCCATTTTTTTGTAATAGGTTTCAACCGAAGTCTCAAACATATTGTCTTTAAAATTTCTGAAATAACCTATTGCCACCTGGTCTGCAATTTGCGGTTTAATGTTGTTGGTACTCGGTGTCCAGATATCTAATGGCGTTGCAGCGGCTGTGTTAGAAACGAGGTGAATGTATTGGGCCGTGCGGTTGTAACTCATCTTTAAAGAACTTACACTCGTAAGATCAAGTTTCATTGAAATTCTTGGTTCCGGATTAAAAAAGTTTTTGATCACTTCAAATTTTCCGTATAATTTTTCTTCTATCAATCTCTTTCTTATGTTTGGTGTGGTATCTGCAAAAGTATAAGCGTATCCTTTTCCCATATACTGAAAAGCAGAAACACGAATTCCGTATTGTATTCTTAAACGCGTACTTATTCTTTGTTCGTTATCAATATAAACCCCGTGTTCAAAAGCGAATTTATTATCAAGGCTAATATTCGTTTTACCCCCGTCGCCAGAAGTTACAACAGCGTTGCCCGGCTGAAAATCGTATAAAATTGTTTGCGCTCCAAAATGAACTTTGTTTTTATTATTGGGGTACCAGGTAAAATCGAATTTAGGAGAGTAGTTAATAATCTTTGATGTCCAGTCAAAAGCCTGGCCGTTGCTTTCATCTTTAAATCCTAAAGTGTATTGGTAATTGCTGTAAATTGCGGTAAGATTTAAAAATAATTTCTCACCAAAAACATGATTCCACCTGAAAGTTCCGGTAGAATTTCCCCAATTAAATTTAAATCCGGCGCCAAAAACATCCTGCCCAAAATATCCGCTTACAAAAATCTGGTTCTTATTATTAATGCGGTAATTGAATTTAGCGGTAATATCAAAGAAATTAAATTTCGCTTTTTTCAGGTCTCCTTTTAAAAATGGTTTGGCTAAAAAATCTATATAGCTTCTTCTCACCGCTAAAATAAAAGATGAAGTATCTTTTTTTATTGGAGCTTCAAGAGATAATCTTGAAAAAATAGTTCCTATACCACCGTTCAGTTGTAATTTTTTGCTGTTCCCTTCTTTCATTCTTATATCAAGAATAGAAGACAATCTTCCGCCATACTCAGCAGGAATTCCTCCTTTAATAAGTTTTACATCTTTTACAGCATCCGGATTAAAAACTGAAAAGAACCCAAATAGGTGAGAGGAATTGTAAACAGGTGCTTCATCTAACAAAATTAAATTCTGATCAATGTTTCCGCCACGCACATTAAATCCGCTCGAGCCTTCGCCCACAGTGCTAACGCCCGGCAACAATTGTATGCTGCGTATCACATCTACCTCGCCAAGGAGCGCAGGCATTTTCTGAATCGTTTTTATATCCATATTCACCACACTCATCTCCATAGATTTTACGTTGTGGTCTTCTTTCTCTCCTTTTACTTCTACCTCCTCAAGCTTAATTCCTTTATCTGTTTTCATCTCTATATCAAAAGAAAAGTTTTTTGTTAGATCAATTTCTTTGATGTTATTTTCAAAACCAATAAATGCATAAACGACTTTATGTTTGCCGGCTTTTAATGTAAGCGAATAAAATCCGTACTCGTTTGTAACAACAGCGTTGTTGGTTCCTTCTTCGTAAACAGTAACGCCTATCATGGCTTCTCCGTTGTTGTTATCTTTTACATAACCGCTAATGGTAAAATTCTGCGCAGCACTTATTCCCGAAACCAGCAGAAATAATAAAACAATCATTTTTTTCATCCTTGTATTCTTAAATTTCGCCACAAAACTAAGGAAACTATTTCAATACCTCAAAGTTTCCTTGCCTTCATTTCTCCTCACAGGCGGTGAATGGCAGATTATGGGCGGTAAGAGGCATTAATAACAAAATGTAAATTCGATTTATCCGATTACCTGATATACTTTATGTACTCAGCAAGGCCGAAACCTACTCTAAAGTTTTTTTTGAAAATTAAA
>JACMLS010000948.1 GCA_014379485.1 Bacteroidia bacterium
TAATAAGTCTCTTGCTGAATTTCACTTCAAGGGCACAGCAATGGGAATGGGCCATACAGGAAAACGTAAAGAAAATTACAGTCGATTCTTCCGGAAATTTCTTTACCCAAAAAGATTCTTCCATAAAAAGATTTAATTCTAACGGCATACCTGAATGGCAAAAACAGTTTAACGGAGATCTCCAGATTTTTGGCATGGCTGCAGATAATTCCGGTAACCTTTACTTTGCCGGGCGGTTTACAGATTTTTCATTTGCTAACACTCATTTTACTTCTTCAGGAGGTAAAGATATTTTTTTCTGCAAAATAGATTCTTTTGGCTCATTTCTCTGGTACAAAATTATGGGCGGACCTAACGATGAAAAGGTGACTGATCTGTACCTTACTAAAAAACAAAAAATTCTTCTTTGCGGAAGTGTAGGCCCCGGTGCAACAATTGGAACTACACTTTTTTCTGATGCACAATTATTTGCCGCAAAGTATGATGCAAATGGAAATATTGAATTGCTGTTCAATCATTCCGGCGGTGAATCGTGGGAGGTTTCTGCCGATACCTCTGGAAACATATTTCTTTTGGGACGAACAAACATTAATGATACATTGGATTTTGGAAACGGAATAAGTTTAACTGGTTATGATATTTCTGATCCGTTTGGCTCGCACTTTATTGCAAAATTTAATGCGGCAGGAACTGTTTTATGGGCAAAAGATCTTGGTAGTAATTATTATCAGCCGTTTAAACACCTGGCAATTGATAACATCGGAAATTTTTACCTCGCAAAATGGCAACGATACGCAGGTTTTGATTTGCGAAAGTTTGGTAGTTCCGGAAATTTTATCTGGAATCACAGCATTGCAGGAGTCAGCGGTGATTGTTTGGGAACTTGTATTGACAATGCTGACAGTATCTGGACAACAGGATATGCTACAAACGGCCCATTCAACGGGCAGCCCTACATATGGAAATTTGATGCGTTCAATAATTTAACCGGTACAACAGCAGCTACACTCTCTGCAAGCGGAAGTAATATTGCAAATGATAATGAAAACAATATATACGTAAGCGGAACTTTTAACGATACGGCTGTATTCGGAAACACAACACTTCTGTCTTCTTCAGGGAATTATTTTTTAGCAAAAATGAAAAGAAATTCCTCTCAGATAAGTTCTGTAAAAAAGAATTCGGAAGATTCCGGCTCCCTGATTATTTTCCCCAATCCCACCAAAGGACAGTTTACCATACAGCTCAGCGTAGCTTTGCAAAAAAAAATCAAGCCACGCGATATGATCTATGTTTACGATCAGTCGGGCAACTGTATTCTCAGACAACAATTTTCAGATTTAGCTGGTGCGCAAATAGATATTTCAAGGATGGCTAAAGGAATTTATTTAGTGGAAGTGGAATACGAAGGGGGCCACATGAGTAAAAAAATTATTTTAGATTAATTTAATCAAAAGAAAAAACCGGGTTACACGTAGTGGTCCGGTTTTTATTTACTAAACAAACTGTCTTCGCTAAAAGTTACAAAGAATCTCTGACTGCTTTAGCCATTTGCAAATGATGTTTTATTCCGGGCAATGCTGCTGCAAATAGTTTTTTTACACCTGTATCATTTGCGTTTTCTGCGGCTTTTTCAAACAGGCTAACTGCTGCTTCGTGATCAGCTATTATTTTATCCGTATACATTTTGTCGAATTCGCTTCCGCTTTTACTCGTGATCTTTAAAATGGCATCGTTTTCTTCTTTTGTAGGAATGGATAACAGAATTAATTCTCTTTCATCGGCAAGCGCTTTCGGTTCTTTATTAAGATCAGAATGGGCTATCACCATTTTTTCTGCCAGGTCCCTTACCTTTTGACTGCTGAACATGTTTTTAGCATGTTCAGACAATTGAATTTCAAACTTTCCGCCGTTAAACGCATCACAAATATACTGAGAGTCAAGCGTTGTTATGTTCACCTCGTGCATACCTTCTTTTGTTTCAGCGTAAGCCGGTTCCTTATTCTCTATGCACGAAAAGAAAGACAAAAAGATAATGATCACTAAAAATTTGAAAACTCTGTTTGCTATGCGCATTTTTTTTTTGCTTTAATTTTGTTTGTTTTTTTGCGGCCGGTTCTGCTTCGTTTCAAATACAAATCGGTAAATTATAGTTCAATAATTTTTTTCAGAGGTATAATTCCTTTTCATTAGTTGAAAGGGGAATGGAGATTTTTTTTTTCTGATCATCTGGTTTTGATGATTGGGCTGAATTGCTGTAAATGATCATTTTGTAAGTATGAATTCGCTGGAATCTCATAAGAATGTCTTCTCTCGTAAAAGTGTTATAATTGATGGTATGGAGGCCTTCTTCCATTTCTCTTATAATTTTTTCGATGATCTTGCATTGTTTTTCTCCAGGTATTTCTCCGATTGATGTGAAGAGAGAAAGAATTCTGAAGATCTGCTGAACCGTTATTTCTTCGTACTCTTTAAACGATTCCTTTAATTTTTGTAAGGGAGCATCCGGCGTCGCTTTTTCAAATTCTTTTACAAGATCTTTCTCGTCACTAAAAATTTCTTTTAGTTCCTGCGCAAAAAAAACATCTCTGTAAGAATTGCTGAGTACTGAAGTATTTGGAATGGCCATATTCTAATGGTTTAGTTAATGTATTTCTTTTAAAAATTATGCCAGTTATTGAAAGTGCTGTTTTCATTGAAAAAAAATGAAACAGTAAATCTGTGTTCAGAAATTGTGGGAAAAAAAATCCCCATACTGTAATAAATTTCCCACTACTGAGTTGATAAATCAGTAGTGAAAAAAATCTTTGATTTTGTTTTATTATTTATTTGATTTCAGTTGTGAGATTTAACAAACCAGAAACCACTTTTCCTTGAGAAAAAGTGGTTCCGGCTTGTTCTGAGGGGTGGTTGTTTCTCAGATTTTAAATACCGTATCCCATCTTTTGCTTATGCGCTGATGTCGGCTGGTGGTTTAGTAGTTCCTTTCAGAAGATTTGGCAATGAATATTTTTGTTGTTTTGAAATTTAATTCTTTACTACAATACCTTTTCAAAATGCGTTCCTTTTGTTAAAGTGATGTGTTTCAGAGGGCTGCAAAAACTCTTGTTGATTGGGGTGGGGAAATAATTGCTCAATATGGGGAATTAATTTAATCAGATATTTTAAATTAAAACGCCTGAAAATTATTTTCCGTCGCCTCCGAATTTTAATCCGGCGCCAAGAATAAATTTGTAAGGTTCTTTAAAAGTTGTTTGCCCGGTAGTTGTGGGGTAGGTCATACCTTCATAACTTGCATTAATCATCAACAATCCAAATTCAAATGCAAGACCTGCACGGTAACCAATTCCGTTTCTTGCCAGGGTTATGTTTGTAGAATTGTATTGCTCTGTTACGTTTGTAACATAGTTGTAAACAGGACCCGCTTCAATATTTAAGGGACCAACAAGGTGTAGTCCGAACATAACCGGCACTGCGACTTTTTGAATTTTAAAAATTGCATCCTGATTATTTGCAGTGACCTTGCCTCTGCTGTAATTATACATAAGAGCAGGTTTTAAATACACAGGTCCAGCCTTGAGTTTTAAAAATGCACCAACTTCATAACCGGTAATATTTTTCCCGTCCATTGTTTCGTTTGCAAATCTGTTGTCGAGATTTCTGACCTCAACGGCGCTTGTGTTTATTCCGCCAATAATTCCTGCATTCACCTGTGCCTTTGCAGGGCTTGCTATACAAATTGCCAATAGAAGTGCTGATGCTGCAATTTTTGTGATTTTAGTTTTCATGATCTTTTTTTTTAGTTTGTTTTTCTTGTCAATGCAAAAGCAAGCAATGTTCCAAAACATAATCTTGTTAAGGTCAAGGGTTTAAAATTTACAGCATGTTGTTTTTTTTCTCTTATTGGGAAAGAATTCCATTTTAAAATAAAAAGATCACGCATTCTGAAAAAATGGTTTTGCAAAAA
>JACMLS010000949.1 GCA_014379485.1 Bacteroidia bacterium
AATGGTCAAACGGATCTGCAGCGCAAAGCATTACAGTTTCTGCAGGTTCGTATTGGGTTAAGGTAAAAAATACAGCAGGCACAGATTCTGCAACTTCTAATTCCGTTAACGTAAATTATTATTTGCCCGATACAACAATCAGCGGGTCGCAATTTATTTGTTTTGGAGACAGCGTAGTTTTGTCAGGCCCTGCAGGCTCATGGTATCAATGGTTTCCGAATGCTGATACCACACAACAAATAACTGTAAGCACTGCCGGAAATTTCTGGCTTCATTATATTGATACAAATAATTGTTTTGTTGTTACAGATACAATTCAAACAACAACGTTAACCCAACTCAATACTCCTTTAATTTCCTTAGCGGGATCTGATCTTTTTTGTAACGAAACCAATGTTGCCTATCAATGGTATTTAAATGCTGTTTTAATAAACGGCGCTAGCTCACAAAATTATTCACCATTGCAAAACGGAAATTATACTGTTTTAATTACCGATACTTTTGGTTGCAGTGCATTATCAAATTCACTTCCTGTTACTGATGCCGGCATAAAAAAACAGAATTCAGAAAACCTGTTCACGATCTATTCTGAAAGTGATATGCTGGTTTTGAATTTTTTGCAACAGCCGAGTGAATATCTTTTAAGCATTTATTCTGTAGAAGGAAAACGCGTACACTTCGAGAAATTATCAGGCTTTAACCAGCAAAAAATTATTGATATTTCTAAATTGGCAAGCGGAATCTATCAAATTACTGTATCGGCTTCTGACTTTGTTTTGACTAAAAAAATTATTGTCAGGAAATAAAAAACAATAATCAATTCTGCAAATAACCTTTTCTTATTTTATTGAATTCTAAAGCGAAATTTTTTTTATTGCCAAAAAAAATACGGTGTATTTTAAAACTATTTATTGCGTGCAGTTGGTATTAAATCTTTAAAACCTACCATTCATCGAATAAGCCACTCCAAAACTTGGAATTTAATTTTTTTAAGACAACATTCGTAACAGATTAATGGTGGTTTAATCTTTATGAAAATCAAGGCCCCTTCTATTTCTCTTCCTAAAGGCGGTGGCGCTATTAAGGGTATGGGTGAAACTTTTCAGCCCAATTCATTTAGCGGCAGTGGTTCTTTTTCAATTCCGGTTCCTGTTACTCCTGCACGTGGGTTTGAACCTAAACTAAGTCTCAATTACAGTTCCGGATCTGGTAACGGACCTTTTGGTATGGGTTTTCAAATCTCCATTCCTGCAATCAGCATCAGAACAGAAAAAGGACTTCCTAAATATGATGGAGAAGACAGGTATGTTATTTCTGGCGCAGAAGAACTTGTTCCGCAACTTGATGCAAATGGAAAAATAGAGGAAAGAGCAGTTGGAGATTTTCTGGTAAGGCAATACAGACCAAGAACAGAAGGATTGTTTGCACGAATTGAACGATACTGGAATAAACCGGGCAATTCATGCTTCTGGAAAATCGTTACAAAAGAAAACAGAACAAATATTTACGGTTTTGAAAAAGCAGAACAAATTTATGATTCAGAAAACATCAATAACATTTTTCAATGGCTGCTCTGCGAAACTTTTGATTCGCATGGTAACAGTATAAAATACGAATACAAAAGCGATGACTTTAAAAACGTTGCTGCATCTGCTAATGAACTTAACCGGAATCATATTAACAACAAATACATTAAATCTGTCCGCTACGGAAACAAGACTCCCAAACAAAGATCAGAAACCTATAAAAACCAAACACCCCTAAAAAATGATTTTTTATTTGAAGTAGTATTTGACTACGGAGAACATACGGATTTTGAAGAGGCTCATAAACAAACTGACACATGGAAGTATCGTAAAGATTCTTTTTCATCTTACCGTTCAGGTTTTGAAATCCGGACACATCGTTTATGCAAACGTGTTTTAATATTTCATCACTTTGATGAACTTAAACAAATCAACACCGGCTATCCCTTTTTAATCAAAGCACTTGAGTTAAACTATCAAAAGAAAAATGATGGAACGGATACAGCTATTAGCTCTGCGTCTTTTCTGAATTCTGTAACAGTTAAAGGATATAGAAAATTTAAGAAGAATAACGATGAAAAACCAAAATACTATTGTAAAACATTACCACCTTTAGAATTTACCTATTCTACATTTAAGCCTGAATATGATTCCAGTATTGGATTTAAAGAACTTAAAGTAGAAGGATCTCCGGTGAACAGCGTGTTAAACAGAAGCGGTTTTCAAATGATAGACCTGCATGGCGAAGGTATTTCAGGTATTCTTTATAACGATGAGCAAAAGCTTATGTATTGGGCACCTCATTATGATGATACAACTAAAGAGAAAGTAAAATTTGTTGGCCCTGTTAACGTAATGCAGTTTCCGGTTGAAAAAAATCTGCAAAACCGTAATTATAATTTGATTGATGTTGGCTCAGATGGAAAGCTTGATTTACTTGTAAAGGAAAACGGCAGAATGGGCTTTTATCAAAGCGAAGGTGAAGATTGGTTGCCCTTTAAGAATTTTGAAAAACAACCTGTTATTGCACATGCACCTGGTTTAACAGAACAGGTAGATTTAACCGGCGATGGTTTTGCTGATATTGTAATTCAGGAACAGGATACACTGACTTTTTTTGAATCGCTGGGAAAAAGAGGATATGATGCTCCGGTGCGAAAAACCAAAGCAGCTGATTTACCCTTTGCACATTCAGAAGGAGAGTGTGTAACTGTTCGTTATGCAGATATGTTTGGCGACGGTTTACAACACAAAGTACGCATCACAAAAAACTCGGTTGAAGTGTGGCCAAACATGGGCTACGGTAAATTCGGAGAAAAAGTAGTATTTGCTGACCCACCTTTTTTTGGAGAAGAATTTAACCCTAAACGTTTGCTGTTTGCAGATATTGATGGAACAGGAGCCGGCGATCTTGTTTATATAAACTACAATTCTATTGATGTTTATTACAATGACTCTGGAAATAATTTCGCGAAAAAAATATCAATTCCTGCACCCTTTCAGTTAGATGAACTGGATATGGTAAACATTGCAGATGTACTGGGCAACGGCACCTCCTGTATTTTAGTTTCGGGTTACGATTCGTTTGAGCAAAAAGTAAAACATTTGTATTACGATTTTACCAAAGGTGTTAAGCCCCATTTACTCATTCAAACCAATAATAATTCAGGTGCCGTTACACGGGTGCAGTATTGCAGTTCAGTAAAATATTATTTGAAAGATAAATCCGATGGAAAGCCATGGATAACACGTTTGCATTATCCCGTACAGGTAATTGAAAAAACCGAAAGTGTTGATTATATTTCTGAATCAAAAAATATTTCCTTCTATTCTTATCATCATGGCTTTTATGATGGAGAGGAACGCGAGTTTAATGGTTTTGGAAGAGTTGAGGAGGTTGATACGCCTTTATATGAGCAGTTTATTCTTAATGATCCTGATTCAGATGTTCCATTTAACCTGGAACTAAAAACCAATAAAGATCTCTTTTCGCCTGCTGTAAAAACTGTTACATGGCATCACACAGGTGCTTTTATTGAAAATGGAAAGATCAGC
>JACMLS010000950.1 GCA_014379485.1 Bacteroidia bacterium
ATAAAAGATGAAAAAGGAAATCCGGTAAAAGGAAGTTTTGCTGTTTCAGTTTCTGATGAGAAGTCGTACAACCAGGCAGATGATAAACAGGGAAATATTCTTGCACATTTATTATTGTGCCAGGATATTAAAGGAGAAGTAGAAGAGCCTGCATTTTATTTTAACAAAGAACAGGAAAAAGCTGCTGAGGCGCTTGATCTTGTAATGATGACCAATGGATGGAGAAGAATTGACTGGAGACAATTGCTGAATTCTTCTGCACAGGATTGGTCTGCTGCAATAAAATACACAAGTGATCTGTTTGCTCTTGAAGGTTTTGTTTTTTATGCCAATCAAAAACCAATGCGCAATGCAGAGGTAACATTGAAAGGAACTTCCTGGAAAACACATACCGATTCGGCGGGAAAATTTTTATTCGCTGAACTTACTGCGGCAGAAAATTACACACTGTTTGCAAAAAAGAAAATGAAACATGCAATCTTTCAAACCTCAATGAATAACCTTGCATTAAAGAGACCTGAGATTAAGGTAAGCGATATTAAGAAAGAAAAAGAGAATTCAACTGATATTATTGCGTTCGGAAAAAATAGTACACCAACTCCTCTTAAAACAGATGTTGTTTCTAATGTAGAACGAGCTTATAAACTACCTGTTCTGAAAGAAGTTGAGATAGCTCAGCAACTTGAGGTTATGCCCGGAGTACAATCAACGCTTCAGTTAGATGAAGTACAGATCGTTTCAAAGCAGCGCCACGCCAACTATCGAAGTATGAGTATAGATGCCGTTGCTATTCGATCAGCATCAGATGTATCATCATCTGCCTTGCTAAGAGTGGGCGGATTGGGTTGGAACAGTCAGTACTATTCTGATTACAATTTGCATTTTGATAATTCTGTACTTCACTCAGGTGAAGCACAAGCAAAACCATTTATTTCAATTCCCCGTGTAAACACTTATCCTTTCGGAATTACTCCTCCTAAAACTTTTTACATTCCAAACTATTATCCAAACACAAGCAATAATAATTACATTAACCGTAATGATCACCGCAAAACAATTTTCTGGAAACCTGATGTGTTTACAGACAGCAAAGGAGAAGCAACTGTAAAATTAAATCTGAATGATGATCCGGGTACATTCAGAATTACTTTAGAAGGTGTTTCAGAAAACGGAGAGCTTGCTTATTTTGATGATCAGCTTGCTTCCCGCCCATCGGTAAACATCAAGGCTTCGTTACCTGTTTTTGTTTCAACAGGAGATAGATCTGTTTTTTCTGTGACGCTGACAAATAATACAAGAAAAGCGCTGAGCGGAAAACTGAAAAGTGTTTTTGAAAAAGGACTTGTGAATTCAGGCGTCCCATCCAATATTGTAATTCCTGCAGATTCTTATGTAGTGGTTAATGTAAGTGTAAATGCAACAAATAGCGCGGGTAAAAAGAATGTTCAGTTTTCTTTTGAAGCAGAAGACGGAAGCAACAGTCAGACAAATCAAACGGTAGAAATAATTGCTTCGGGTTTTCCGGTAGAAAAAGTTTTTTCTGATAAAAAGCCCGGCGATTATGAATTTGTAATTGATAACCCAAAAGACACAAACGTTACAACAGTATTTGAAATTTATCCGAATATGGTGGGAGAATTTTTGAGCACGGTAAAGAGTATGATGCACGAGCCACACGGTTGTTTTGAGCAGGTTTCTTCAGGAAACTACCCGAACGTTATGGCATTAAGAATTCTTAAAGCAAGCAATGTGCTGGATGCGGAAATTGAAGGCCGTGCGCTTGATCTGTTGCGAAGCGGTTTCCGGCAAATGGTAGCGTATGAAACCAAAGAAGGTGGTTTTGAATGGTGGGGAAGATCGCCCTCACACGTTACTCTTACTGCTTTTGGTTTAATGCAGTTTAAAGAAATGCAGGAGTTTGAAGTGGGAGTTGATCAAAACCTTTTGCAAAGAACCATTGCACATTTACTTGGAAAAATGGAAGCTGATGGTGGTTTTGTTTTAAATAACAACGCGCTCGACGGATTTCACGGAACACGAAAAAACGTAAGTGATGCTTATGTTACCTGGGCACTCAGCGAATTCAGAACTCCGGGAATTGATAAGTGCGTGAGTAAAGTAGAAAAGGACCTGGACGAAAAATTTGATATCTACCGCGCAACTATTTTAGCAATGATCTATACAAACATTAACCAGCATGACAAGTCAAAAAAACTGCTTGATAAAATTGAAGCTGAAATTGTAAAGAACGGAATTGAAAAAACAAGTGCAGAAGTTACACTCACTTCTTCTTACGGAACAGCGCTGAATCTTGAAACCGTTTGTTTGTACGCAATTGCAAAAATGAAAGAAACAAACGCTGTTGATCCGCTTGTAATTAATATTGTAAACTACGCAACAAAAAACAAAAGTGCTTATGGTTATGGAAGCACTCAGAGCACAGCAATGGTCATGAAAATGTTTGAGCAATTTACTTTGCTTGAAAAACCATCAAAAGGAAAAGGAGATATTGAACTTTATGTAAATGGAAATTTATTTAAAAGCATGGAGTATAATTCTGAAATGTTTTACGGTATTACAGAAAACATTCCTTACAGCAGTTTGAAAAGTGGTAAAAATACTGTCTCAGTAAAATTCGCCAACAAATCACAGTCTGTTATGTATTCGCTAAAGAATAAATATTTTTCATACAGGCCGCTCGAAGAAAAAAACTGCAATGTGAATATTGCAGTAAGCTCAAAACAAACTGAAGTTAAAAAAGGAGAAGTGGTAAATATGGAAGTAATACTTACCAATAAAAAGAACAGTATTATTCCACAAACCATTGCGCGCATCACTGTTCCGGCCGGTTGCCAGGTTAATATGAACCAGCTAAAAGAATTAAAGGATAAAAAAGTGTTTGATTATTTCCATTATATTCAA
>JACMLS010000951.1 GCA_014379485.1 Bacteroidia bacterium
GTACCTGTTACTGAACTTCCATTGTCACTAACAAGTAATAATCCGTTAGCAGAAGCGCCGCCCCTGTTATAACCCGTTACAATAGAATTGTTTGTTACAGTTTTAGTGCCCGTTCCTGTTCCTGATGTATAGGTCATTAAAATGAAAGTAACAGTTCCGGATATATTTACATTTAAGTTTGTAAATGTGTTTAAATTAACGAGAAGACTAGCTGGAATGGCGCTGCAATTTATATAAGTATTCGCAGCTGTACCAAGTACTGAATACGTTATTCCACGAATATCATTACTGGAAATAGAAAGAGAGGCGAACGCTCCTGAACTTGAACACACTATTCCGGTAAGGGCTGAGCTGTTAGCCGCACTGTAAGAAATCAATCCGCCTGTTGCGGTTCCAAGGCTGTTGTTGTTTATATTAATAGCAACACCCGCTGCACCCGAATTCGAAATTCCGGTAAAGATACCGGAGCTTACGCATGAAAAGCCTTGCATAGAGTTACCTGTAATATTAAGTGTAGTAGTACCAGTTGAAGTTGTATTGCTTATACCACCAACGGTTCCGCTTGTGGCAGCGCTGAAAGTAACCGCTCCACCGCTTGCATTACCAATCTGGTTATTCATTATATTAAGTGTATTTACAACACCGGCCTGGCTGGTAATACCCAAAAAACCACCTGTTGTGGCAGTAGATGTATTACTCCTTATAATATTATTGCTGATAGTAACCGTACCATAAGCACCGCCATTGGCAATACCAACAATGGCAGCAGAACTGCCCACACCTGTAACAGCATTATTAATTAAACTGTTGTCAGTTATACTTAAAGTAACGTTACTAACTACGCCACCGGTAGTTAAAGTTGTAATACCTTGTATTGCACCGTTACCCGCTTGCGTAAATGTTACCGTGTTGTTTGTAATTGAATTGGTAATTGTACCGCCCGGCACAACTGCATAGTCAGCTAAAATTCCTCTTAAGCCGGTAGCAGTATTTAAATTTGCACTTATTACAGAGTTATAAGAAACATTAAAATCGTTCTCATCGTTCATGTAAATTCCTAAAACGTTTGCAGGTAAACCAACAAAAGCAGATGCAGCGGCAGTGCCACCCCAGTTACTGATAGTATTACCGGTTGCAAGAGACGCACCGCCAATATCATTACCCATATCCATATTAAAGGTAGCAGCAGAACCAATAAACACAATTCCTGCGTTTACGTTACTGATCAAATTGCCGTACACCTTGTTAAAACTGTTAGGAGCAGTAGTGTTATTGATAATATCATTAGTAACAACAACATTGTTCACATCATGTCTTACGTTACTGTAGACACCAAAAGTGTTAGCGTAATTTTTATCTAAGGAAATGGTGTTGCCGGCAATGTTATTGTTTTGCGCACCATCTGTTACAGAAGCGTACAACAAAGCAACACCCCATTCGGTCATATTGTTTGTTGCCGGGGCTGTAATTGTGTTGGCAGGATTTTCCATCATTACAAAACCGGTAAGGGTAATGTAGTCTCCACCCACAATTTTAAAGATGGCGTCTGTTAAAGGACCCACACCTAAACCTGCGTTTGCAGTTATAATGTTTGCGTTACCTTGTATAACAATCATGTTTGCTGCGGTACCGGTTGCAGTAATTGAATAACCACCAATTGGGGCGGTTTCAGGGTTTCCTGCAAGCATGTTCAGCATAACACCACCGGCTCCAACGCCTTGTGTATTAAGGTCTGTAATTGCTAAATCTAATGTGGCGTAATCGCCGGGAATGTTCTTTGTTCCTGTTAACTGCGCTTTAACGTTTCCTAAACAGAAAATTAAGAGAATTGCGCATAAGAGTTTTTGATAGGTTGTTTTGGTTTTGTTTGCTTTCATCTTGGCGGATTTAATTAAACTTATTTATTTGATTGTATATACTAAATACAGGAATCCTTTGGTGGACCCTGAGTGTGATAATAAAAGATTAGGAAAATGTTAGGGAAGTATTTTTTGTTCATTAATTTGGTTTTGTTGCAATTAATTTGGGGACTTCAAATTTACGTCTTTATTAAAGAATGTGAACAAGAATGTTGAAAAACTGTTTAAAACAATTGCGAATTGCCTGTTTTTTGAGGTAAATAGGGTGATTTTAACAAAAACTATCCGTTTGAGCTATATGTTGGGAAAATTCTTCCCCAAATCTCTTTTCCGAAAAACAATAATGCTTTTTTTTTGTGGGAATTATTGTGGGAGAAAATTTTGAAGAACGGAAAAAATAACTTCCCGCCAAATAAGTACAAACACTCCGCAGATTGAAACGAGGCAGGCAAGAATTGAATTGAGTGTAATTTTTTCTTTGTAAAAAAGATAATTGAGCGGAAGTACAAATACCGGGAGCAATGCAAAAATTGTTTGTGCAACTGCCACATTTATTTTTGAAATGGCAATAAGAGAAAAACTTACGCCCAACACCGGGCCAAAAATTGTTCCGGCAAACATAAAAATTACTCCGTTGTTTTTGTTTTTGAAAACCGGACGTGCATAATTCAAAAGATTTCCGGTTACAACAGAAAATAAAAACGCAGCCGCAAATGCGCCTGATAACCGAATCCAATTGGCGTGAATTTCTGAAATGTGATGTGCTGCAGAATTATCGTTGAGACCCATTTTAGAAAGCGTAAGACCAAGGCCCTGGCAAAAAGCAGAACCAATTCCAAAAATAATTCCCTCCCGATAGCTATCGGGATTATCTGGCGCGAAACCGGTTTTTGTCCCGACAATTTGTCGGGACTCATTTTCTTTTTTAGAACGTGTAAGCCAGATCACTCCCCCAATAGTAATTCCGATTCCGATAAGGCCTACGAAATTTATTTTTTCGTTGAGGAAAATGAAACCGAAAAATAAAGCAAAGCCCGGACCAAGTGTTGTGTATAAACTGGCAAGGCGCGGACCCAGTTTTACAAAAGAAGAAAATCCAAAAAAATCGCCCAAAGTAAAACCTATAATGCCAGAGAGTATGAGCCATTGATATTGTTTTGCGCTGGGCGAATAAATAATTTCTGAAAAAGAAAGCCTGTAACCAATTAATAAAACAAGCGTAATAATAATGAGCGCCATTAATAAACGATAGGTGTTGACAGGAACAGCACCAATTCTTTTTGTTGCTTCTGTAAACGGAAAAATACCGAGGCTCCAGCAAAGGGTTGTTATAAGAGCTATCAGTTCTCCGGGAAAATTCATACAGTTAAAAGTTTAGAATCTCGATAACTATCGGGATGAAAGGTTAGAAAGTTCTGATGCGATAAAAAGTTTTCGGTTTACAGTTAGTTAGTTTGACTTCGGACTTATTGACTACCGGACTTTTCCTTCAACAATATCCATCAGGAAACTAGCTTTCTCAATTTCTTCGTTGTCGTAACAAAATTCAGCGAGCTGTTCTGCCAGTTTTTTATCTCGGTTGCCGTTTTTAAATGTGGTAAAAATAACATCAATGCCTTCTTTTTTCATTCCTTTATCAATAAGCGTTGTGCCGAGTTCAATTATAAATTTATGATCTGTTATTCCTGCCAAAGAAAGCCCCTTGAAACTATTTGCTAAAGAATCGGCTGGTATAAATTGAGCGAACTCAGAAATGAATTGTTTAAAATCATTTCCTTTTCCTGCATTTATTTCTCTTTTGGCAAATTCATAGAACTCTGTTTTTCTGCCGGAAAGAAACGTGCTTTTTGCGTAGAGCATTTTGTTGTCCTGCATAGAATCTAATTCGTAGGCTCTCTTAAAATTTATACGGGCAGTTTCGTAATTTTTTAAGTGATAAAAATAAATTCCGCCAATATAATTCCATGCACTTGCGTTCCCTTCAAAAATGGCCAGACTCTTTTTGAACGAGATTTCTGAAGAGTCGAGCAGGGCTTTTTTCTCCTCGCCTTGTTTGGTTTTCATTTCGTCCAATAAAAAAGAACCTTTCAGAAAATGCATCATGGCAGAACCTGGAACTTTTTTAATGTCTTTTTCTATCAGGCTTAAGCGACTCTTCCACTGAAAATTTCTCTGTATGGTTTTAAAAGAAAAAAAAGCAAAAAAGAGCAATAAGGGAAAAATAATTTCTTTTTTAAGACCCGGAAGTTTTTTTGAATTGACTAAAGTAAAAATGAAATAGGAAAACAAGAGGCCGAAACCTGTGACAGACATAAAGGTAAAGCGATCAGCCACAATTCCGGGCGCAGGTTTTGGAAAATTAAGATACATGCTCAATGGAGCAACAAGCATCAGTAAACAAAAAACAAAAAGCGTATCTTTTCTTTTGATCCATAATAGAGAAACAAAAAGTAAAAATGAAAAGATACCTGTGTAAATATATGTCTGCGAAAACGGGTCATCCATTGAAACTGTATTGTATCCGTAATAGCATACCAGCGGAAAACCGGCAACAAGTCTCTCAATGTAAAAACCAAAGCAACTGAATATGGCCATTGCTTTAAATTTAAAACCTTTAAGTAATACCAACGGATTTTCGTGATACAACATTTTTCTTCCTACCTGATCCTCTGCATCACTTAAGATCCATTTTCTTGTTTTTACAAACACAATGTAAATGACTGCGAGTGAAAGTAAAGTAAGGAGTACGAATTTTAATTTTTTCGGCTCCTGCAAATAAATAA
>JACMLS010000952.1 GCA_014379485.1 Bacteroidia bacterium
TACGGCCATTCGCACGGCGATCTTCCGGACGATGAAACTTCTCTTTCTTTTGATGTGGGTGTTGACAGCCATAATTTTTATCCGCTCTCTTACCAGGATGTAAAAAACATTATGGCAAAAAAGAAATGGGTTTCTCCGTTTGAAGCAAGAAATAAATAGGAACACAGATAACACTGATTTAACTGATCTGCACTGATTCTATATTTATTTTCAAATGACCGAAAGTTCTATAGAAATAATAAAACGATTTCAAGAATCTTGGGTTGAAGTTGGAAAACGATACGACGACTTGATAAACAACTTTGGCTGGGATAAGCTGATTCCAATAAGGGATTATATTAAGAAACTTAAATTTGAAGGGGAAGATAAATATTTCCGGCTTGGTACTTCAATGGATACTCTTATGCTTTCACGTTCTGTGAATCATGGCCTGCGCACAGATCAAAAGTATATTAAAATAGAATCCTTCGACAATAGTTTTGATGTTAAACTTAAAGACGGAGACAAAACTTATCGGGAATATTCGATCTCAGATTTAAATGATCTCAGGCTTAAAAAATTGCTAAAAACTTTAAAAGATACTTTGGTCGACTGATTTATCCCTAAACTTTTTATCGGTGAAAACCTGTTCAATCTGTGCAATTAGCGTTCCAAAATGAAAAGAAAACGAATCATAATCCTCATCTTTCTTCTCATCGCTTCTTTCGCAATTTTTAAACTTTCTAAAAAATTCAACATAAATCCCAATCACAAAGTTGGTGAGGCGCTTGATAGTTTAAATGGTGTGGTGGTTTATTTTAATGGAGGTGTAGATAATTCCGAAGGCAGAAATACTTCTGAAGACAATTACAACATCGGCATAAAATACCAGTGTGTTGAATTTGTGAAGCGATATTATTACGAGCGACTTAATCATAAAATGCCCGATGCATTTGGCAACGCAAAAGATTTTTTTAACGAAGATCTTGCAGACGGAGCATTGAATGAGAAAAGGGATTTAATTCAATTTACCAATGGAAGCAAATCAAAACCTTTGCCTGATGATCTTCTTATATTCAGTAGTACTTTTTTTAATAAATACGGTCACGTTGCAATTGTTTCAATGGTTACAGATACTACCATAGAAATAATTCAGCAAAACCCCGGCCCTTTCGGTAATTCGCGCGACCATTTTAAACTCAGCAAAGAAAACGAAAAGTGGAGGATCGATGAAGACAGAATTCTTGGCTGGTTGCGGAAAGAAAAGTAGAACGCGGATAACGCGGTCCTGATAACTATCGGGATAGCTGATGACCGCGGATTTGTTTTTTTTATGGTGAATCTAATCAGTGAAAATCCGCTCAATCCGCGTCATCCGCGTTCCTCAATTAATTATTTTTTATCGTTAATTCCTTTTATAAAATCAGCAACGAGGTAGCCAATAAGTTTTCCGGTTTTATTATCTGCTTTAATGTGGGCAAGAACAGGCGCGCCTTCTGCAATATGAAAGTAAGCACATTTTAAATTCTTTGCGCAGTTGTAAACGTACTGCCTTGCCTGCACCGGAGAAATTCCACTGCTGGTTTTTGCACTGCTTGGTACATTGGTAATAGAATCAAGATCCAGTTCAATTCCGCAATAATTTTTCTTCACAAAATCAATATTACTTTTCATTGCATCCTGAAAAGTTTGCTGCTCACGCACAAAAATAGTTTCGTAAGTAGTATAAAATAAACGTTTATGATCATTCTCGAATTTTTGCATTACTGCATTGGTATTGTAACTTTCATGAATGCCAAGCACAGAATATTTATCCAGAAAATTTTCTTCATAAGCGTAAGAAAATCCGTTACCGCTGTGCCTTCCTTCAAGCGGCCGCATATCGGTATGCGCATCGCAGTTAATGCAATTAATTTTTTCAGCTTTTATTTTGGAGGAACTTTTTAACCCCTTTGCGGCGCCTTTTAAATTTCCATAGGCGTTGTTGTGACCTCCGCCAATTACAATCGGAATTTTTCCGGCAGCACAGATCTTTTCAATAACTACTACAACACGTTCATCGACAATGGAAACGAGGTCGCGCATTTTTTTTAATTCATCAGGTTGTTTTGGAGAAAGGTGTTCTGCCTTTTCCATCAGATCATCAAAATTAACTTCGCCCAAAACAAAAACTTCAGAACCATCAAAAAACAAATTGCTTTGCAGACTCAGAATATTTTCGAGCGCGGGTTTCCACGCAGTCTGTGTTCCTCCTCGCCCGAAGTTTGCACGTACTCCAATATCTTCGGGCAAACCAAGCAGCACAAATTTCGTTTTGCTTTTTTCAAGATTTTTTTCAAGAGAAATTCCTTCAGTAAAAAACTCTGCCCTCTCCCCTATCCTTACTTCTCCTTTTCTTTTTTTAATGATGTTAAGGGAAGCTTGTTTTGTAATGGTCTTTAAAAATTTCATGCACCAAAATTACGAATCAGTAATTTAATAGCGCAGAAGGACTGAAAATAAATGAGAAATTACCTTGTAGGTCCTGTTTTTATAGGTCGGTAGATTTCAATAGGATACTGATACCCTAAGTAAAGAAATTTCGGATTGCTTCCACCAAGCCCCAGGCATTGATTCATGATAAAAAACTTTCTGAAACCAATAAAAGGATAATTGGCAATTGGCGAAACCGCAAGATCTGCATTAAAGCCCCAGCCATTAGATTTTTTTGAGTTGCGGCTCTCGTAACCCCATTTTAATTTTGTGCGGGCAAGCCCAAGGCGTGTAATCAACTGATGGTTCACAACATTCATAATATTAAATGAAATGGCACGGTAAAAACCATTATCGTATAATTCTTTTTTGTGTGAGAACACAGAATACGAAACATGAAGGCCTGTGTAAGAAGGCATGTTGTTCAGTTTATAATTCAAGGCAGTTACGGCGCAATCTACAGTCGCATTCAAACCTTTTCCAAAAGTATAGCCGCAACTAATGCCTGGAATAAAACGAACAGATTTACCAAAAGTGATTTGCGCTTTAAGAAAGCCGGAAGCAAAAATCCCGAACAACACTAAATATTTCCAACTAAAAAATTTCATAACAGTCCTCTCTATTCAAATATAACGAAAAAAAACCTTTTAAGGAACACCGATAATACTGATTTAACAGATCCGTACTGAATTTTCTTTTCTCTTTGCGCCACTCCACCCTCCCGATAGCTATCGGGACTTATATCTTCATGTCCTATATCTTATATCCGTCGTTTCATCTGTGTTTCAAAACCACCTCAGCAATAAATTCCAGTTGCTTTGGCTCTTTAATTTCTTTCGTTTTAAATTTCGGCAAATCTTTATTCTCAACAATTTGGTTCAGCTCTTTTTTCAATTCCTGAAATTTTTCTTCGCCTTCTGTAAATACAAGCAATAAAATCAAATCGTTTACATTCTCTTCCGTTAAATCTATTCTTCCTTTTTTATCAGAATAATTTACAGCAAGCATCTCAAGAAAATGAGCGAAATAGTTATCGGGGTATTTTTTATTCATTGCAAACTAAATTATCACCTTAGCGTCTCAGCGCCTTCGCAAGCAAAAATCATTTCGGGCAACTCGCCTCGTTATACGCTTTCTTAATATTAGGATTATCCAATACCTGAAAAGACATAAAAGGTTCGCCAAACAATTTGCAGTAACGCTCCGGATATTTCTCTTTTGCTTTTAAGAGCGCGTCAGAAAAAGTACGGGCAAAGAATTTTTCGGGAACGTGAGAGGCAAGGCTTATGTAAGTGAATAAAAGATTCTCATCTCCCTTTCCATCTCTTACAAAAGGTTCTAAAATATTTGCTGCAAAAGTATAATCCTTAGAGCGGGTAAAAACAAAAGCAAGTTTTAAAGAATTCTGCCAGCTTGCATCTTTAAAATTGTAGAATTTCTTTATTCGCTCTACGGCCTGGTCAACTTTTGCTTCCATACCCTCAATAGTATCGTAATAATCTATCTGCTTAAAATTCCACTCAATATTTAAACCATCTACGTTTTTCTTTGCCATATCTGTTGTATAAAATCCGTCAATGGCGGTTTGTATATCTGTTTGCGTTCTTGCTTCTCCAACAGTTGAGTCTACAAGAATTTTGCAATAAAGTTTATTGAATTTAATGTAATTGTTTGTAGGATCGAGATCAGAAATTTTCATTACTTCGGCATAATCTTCCTCATCAATAATTTTTCCGTGCTCTAAATAATCGTAATATTTTCTTTGCATGTGCAGGCCTGCGTATTTTTTATCCCAGGGAATTTCCATTTTATCCCACACCTCATGGTTGTAATGCCCGCTTTTTGTTTTGTGATAAATAAAATCCATGATCTTGTAAGCAAGGTTATAATTATCCTGCCTTACTGCCTGGTTAAATTTGAGGTAAGCAAATTTTTCTTCTTTTGCGCCTGTAATATCATAAGCCACATCCATTACAATTTGCGCAAAGCGTTGTTTGGCAAGGTAAGGTTCCAGCTCTTTCTGCAGACTTGCTTTACTGTTAATGGTTTTTATTGCCTGGTGTTTGGTCATCTTGGCAAGGTTATCATACTTACCATCTTCCATTTCCAACTGAAAAAGTCCCCACGAATCGTTGGTAATAATGCTTGGTGCAATCTGTGTTTTTTGCATGCTCTGCAACACTTTTGTAATACTCTCGCCACGCTTGCGCTGCAACTTTGCGTTGGTTACAGAATCTCCTTCAATAGAGGAGTAGGCGTAAATGTATAAACCCTCAATATTAAAATCGGGTTCCTGCATAGCATCAAGAAAAGGTTTAATGTCTTCTGGCTTAAACTCAAATTTTCCTTTTTCAAACGGAACAACAAAGTTTAAAATAGAAGTTTCGCTGCGTGGTTCAAAAGGTGGTTTAATTGCAACTTCCGCTGCAGGCATTGGTATCATATCCAACGGCGTATTACTTTCCTGGTCTCCGTTTTCAAGGTAGGCACGCATAATGGTTTTACAAACTTTTCCATCCTGCACAACAATTACGTTAAACTCATATTTACCTTTAATTGCAGGCGGCATAGTGCCCATCAGCAATTTCAACTTATTTATTTTTGTTTTCTTTTTTGCTTTAGGATCTGGCTTAATTAAATTTTTAGAAAACACTTTGTCTTTATAAATTACCTTTTGCATAATGCCTTTGTTCAGGTAATTATTATCTACAATGTTGTAGTCTGCTTTTTCGTATTGGGCGTACTGCACAATATCAACAGCCAAACCGTCTTTTGGTTTCTTTAAAAGTTTTTTAAGGTATTTCAGGTTATTATAATTCAGATAAATTTTTCCTTTTTCTATAGTTATTCCATCGCGCAGTTTTTCATAGTCTTTGAACATGGCGCATTGCTTACACCCTTTTACATCAGGCCCCTTTAATTTTTTAGATTTGGTATTGAACGGAACTTTTAATTCTCCTTTCTTTTTTGCACCAGAGTTAAAACTTTCAAAACCACCTAACATACAGGATACGTAATATTTTTTTCCCATCTTATCTGGCTTAACCGCAAAACCCGTAAATACCCACTGAGGATTGAGTAAAGCAACTTTTTCTCTTTTATCCGCCTTCCACTTAGTTAAAATAATTTCTGCCATTTCTGCTGCAGTATAATGCTTTCTCCCTTTGTCCATTATAATTGCGTACTCGCACTCATCCGCTTTTTTTGTTCCGCCAGATTTGTTCAATTTTTCTCCCGGACTTTTTCCGCCGCTGTTTGGATCTGCTTTTCCATCTTTTGCCATACTGGTAGCGCTCATTTCTGCCGCTTTTGCCAGGATCTCATTATTATCCATAGAATCTACACTGGCTTTAGCCCTGTATTGATTAATGCCTGTTCTAAGCAGTTTAAATAATTCCTCTGCCGGAAATTCGCTGCCCGGCTCGGGTTTCTTTTTATCTTTTTGCCCGAAAGCAAAAGCAGAGATCAGTAAAAAACAAAGAATAAGTCGGGAGTGCGAATAGGTGTTTCTCATAAATCTGTAAGGGTTGACAAAACAAGTTTACAATTTTTTCCGATGAAATGTATGTTTTTGCCGATTTTATAGATATTATTCGAAAAAATAGCGACCGAGGGGCGTAATAAATGGGTGGAAGAATGGAAGGTTGGAAGATTGGGTACACGCGCTTCCATCCTTCCAATCTTCCAACCTTCCACGCTTCCAACCATTCGCCTTCTATATCAGGTTTTTGTATCCAAAAAACTTTTTTTGTAAATTAGCGCTATGGAATCACTTACTTTTCAGACCCATTCAGCAAATTTAACTGAAGAACAATTCTTTTTACTTTGTTCTGATAACAGAGATTTACGAATTGAAAGGGATAAGGACAAAAACATATTGATTATGGCTCCAACTGGATCTTCTACCGGAAATTTTAATTCAGAAATTCTCAGAGCACTAGGAAATTGGAATAGTAAGTTAAAAAATGGTTACACATTTGATTCAAGTTCAGGTTTTACATTACCCAATTCAGCAGTTCGGTCCCCTGATACCTCCTGGATTGAAAAAAGCCGTTGGGAAAAAATCTCAAAAGAAGATCAGGAAAAGTTTGCACACATCTGCCCCGATTTTGTTATTGAAATTTTTTCTAAAAGTGATTCTCTTCCTCAGCTTAATAAAAAAATGGAAGAATGGATTGAAAACGGGTGTCAGCTTGGTTGGCTCATAAATCCTTACGAAAAAACCACCAGCATCTATTTTCCGAATACAGAAATTGAAATTGTTTCTTTTGACAAACCTCTTTATGGCAAAAATGTATTGCCTGGTTTTGAGCTTGTAATTGCGCAGGTTCTATAGTGCCAATTTTTCATTAAAGATTGTCCTTCACTATCCCCTTTTGCATGTTCCCTTTTCCCTAAATTTACTATTTTTGCCCTGTATGAATAAGATCTTAGTTGCCAACCGCGGAGAAATTGCATTACGTATTATGCGTTCTGCAAAAGAAATGGGTATAAAAACCGTTGCAGTTTATTCTGAAGCAGATAAACACGCACCTTTTGTAAGGTATGCAGACGAAGCTGTTTGCATAGGCCCCCCTCCTTCTTCCCAAAGTTACCTTAATCAGGAAAAGATCATTGCTGTTTGTAAAGAATTGGGGGTTGATGGTATACATCCCGGCTACGGTTTTCTTTCTGAAAATTCTGAATTTGCCGAAAAGGTAAAAAAAGCTGGTATCACTTTTATTGGTCCAAGTCCTGAGGCTATGGATGTAATGGGAGATAAACTATCTGCCAAAGCTGCAGCCAAAAGATATAATATACCAATGGTTCCGGGTTCTGAAGGTTCTATAAGTGATGTGAACGAAGCCATTGAAACCGCCAAAAAAGTTGGTTTGCCTGTTCTTATTAAAGCAAGCGCCGGCGGTGGAGGAAAAGGAATGCGTTTAGTTGAACAGATTGAAACCCTGCCAGAACAAATGAAAATGGCCATTGGAGAAGCCACTTCTGCTTTTGGTGATGGTGCAGTTTTTATTGAAAAATATGTAAGCGGCCCACGCCATATAGAAATTCAGATAATGGCAGATAACCATGGCAACATTGTTTATTTGTTTGAGCGTGAGTGTTCCATACAACGCCGCCATCAAAAAGTAGTTGAAGAAGCCCCCTCGAGCATTCTTACTCCTGAAATGCGTAAAAAAATGGGCGAGTGTGCAGTAGATGTGGCCAGAGCTTGTAATTACTCGGGTGCTGGTACAGTTGAATTTCTTGTAGATGATAAAATGAATTTTTATTTTCTTGAAATGAATACCCGTTTACAGGTTGAGCATCCGGTTACTGAAATGATTACCGGTCTCGATCTTGTTAAGGAACAGATAAAAGTGGCCCGTAACGAAAAGCTTTCCTTTAAACAGGAAGATATGAAAATTAACGGCCACGCCATGGAAGTACGTGTGTACGCCGAAGACGCCACCAATAATTTTATGCCTGACATTGGTACCCTGGAAACCTATCGTTTACCAAAAGGGCCGGGCGTTAGGGTTGACGACGGATTTGAAGAGGGAATGCAGATTCCAATTTATTATGATCCGATGATTGCCAAACTCATCACTCACGGCAAAGACCGCAAAGAGGCAATTGAAAGAATGTTAAGAGCTATTGAAGAATATAAAATTACAGGCGTTGAAACTACGCTTGATTTTTGTAAATTTGTTTTAAGGCATGATGCTTTTACAAGCGGAAGGTTTGACACAGGTTTTGTAAAAAAATATTTTAACCCCGCCGCCCTGCACGAGTATCATGAAGATGAAGCAGAAGTGGCAGCACTTGTGGCATCTATCTTGCAGGATGA
>JACMLS010000094.1 GCA_014379485.1 Bacteroidia bacterium
AAAATTAAATTGGCTGTGCAATAATTCGGAACACCCCAGCCTAAAAGTGTATCCGGATTTGCTGCCTGGTTTCCGCTGCTGCGTACAGATGCAATAATTTCCATATTATTTTTTGAAGGATTTGCCTGCCAGATACAAGCCATCATACCTGCAGTAAGCGGAGAAGAAAACGAGGTTCCGCCAGATTGAATTACTGTTCCTGAAAAAGGACTTATAACAGAAGTTCCGTTACCCATTGCTGCCACATCGGGTTTTATTCTTCCGTCGGCGGTAGGACCTTGAGAACTGAAACCTGCGCGTATGCCTGCACCGTCTACTGCACCCACGGTACAAATACTATCTGCATCAGCAGGAATGCCAATGTATTTCCATGGATTTGCGCCTTCGTTCCCTGCACTGTTACAAACCAAAATTCCTTTGCTTGCGGCAAGATCTGCGGCTATTGTGGCAATTGCAGTATTACCATCAAGAGTTGCATAGGTATGATTTTGAGAAGAAATATCAAAGGTTGTGTATCCTAAAGATGAATTAATTACATCTGCTCCAACACTGTCTGCAAACTCTGCGCCCGATGCCCAATTGTCTTCTTCAATTACCAGTTCTGTAGAAGCTTCTTCTGTGCGCACCAGCCAGTATTTTGCCTGAGGTGCAGTGCCCACTAGTTGCCCTGGCCAGTTGGCTCCCATGCAACTTAATACCATAGCACCGTGGCTGTGATCTTCAAAAACACTGCTTTCATTTGCAACAAAATCCCATGTCCCTAAAACCTGGTTCTTGAGCCACAAACTATCAAAACAAGTTAAGGTGTCAACATTTAAAAATCCTGCATCCAATACACAGATCACCATGTTTTTTCCGTCGTAACCCTGGTTGTGCATACAGTCTCCACCTAATTGTGTTACTTGCGTTAATGCCTGGCCATAATCATACACATTGGTCATTATATCAAGCTGCATTTTTTTATTGGAGTTTGAATTTTGAATTTTAGCCTGATCGTACTCAACCGGTAATGGTATCTTAATTCTGTTTACCGCCTGCACGTTTTGTACACAAGTGAGTGCTTGCACTGCCACGAGCACGGTTGAATCGGGAATGTTAACCGTAACAGAATTGAACCAGCGCGATGTGTGCAATACTGTTGCGCCCGCAGCAATTACCTGTTGCACATAAACAGGATCTACCGGAAGATCGTTTTGCATAATAGGAATGCCCTGGTTAGCACGGCGCTGAATGGCTCTTGCTGTAAGAAATGCAGATGGCGTTGAAATGTTATAGGGAGTATTGGCTTTATCAGTAAATAAAACCCTGTACTTGGTTGACTGAGAAGAAATTTCGCCGACGAAAATTAAGATCATCAAACTTAAAAAAATAGTTTTTTTCATTCTGTTCCGTATTGAATTGCTGTCATTTTATAATGTAAACCGTAATCTATTTGCCCTATAAGTGCTATCTGGCTTCCGTTCACTTTCCAGGTATAATCTGTAATTTCTTTATAGATCATGCCAACACCTCTTGCATACTTTTCGTCGTAGATCTTTTTGTAAATTACAATGCCTTGTGAGTTGAATTGGTTTACGTGGCAGGTTTTATCAAAAGACAAAGTTCCTAAAGTGAGGGGTTCATCCATATTAATGTATTCATAATCCCAAGGTCCTAAAGTATTATTGGCATTTCCGTTCCAGGTTTTATTTTCTTCTACCGGAAAAATTAATTTAGTGTAGCGGTTGTTTTCTTCTACAACTTCTGCGGTGGTGGTGGTTTTATTTGCCCACCACACATCCTGAATTTTAAAAGAATCCGTAAACAAAACTGTATCTGTATTCAGAATAATAGAAGTGTTGGGAAGTGTAAATCCGCTATAAATTGAAATCAATTTTTTGTAGCGCGAAATTCTTAATGCAGGCCGGCCCTGGTTATCTGTAAAAAGAGAATCAATTACTTCTTTGATCTGGAATTTGTAAATTTTAGTTGAATCGTAGATCTGTTGGTAAACCGTACTGTCGCAATCATAAATTACATAACGCCCCAACTGATCAGGATAGTAATCATACCCAAGATCTGGTTTTTCTGCAACGGGCTTGTCTTTTTTGCACGAAACAAGCATTGCAAAGGGCAGCAAAAAGACTAAAAATTTAATAAATTTCATTGTGGTGGTTGAGAGGTAAAGTTAAGGAATTTTTGGGGAATTCTTCGGGTTATTGCTATTAAAGACTTGGGAGAACCGCGGCAGTATCAAAAGGGAAACAACATTTTTTATGTAGCTTTGGTATATCAATCCATGAAAGAAATAGTAATTAAAACATTTTTTGGTATATGCTTCTTATTAGGAAGTTTCAGCAAGTCACAAACAATTGTAGGTGGTTCTATAAGTACAAATACCACATGGGATCTGACGGGTAGCCCTTATTTGGTTCAGAATAACGTAGCGGTTATGAGTGGCGTGATTTTAACAATAAATCCCGGAGTGGTTGTTAAATTTGATAGTAATAAGTCTATTCAGTTTTTTGGAGCGTTGAGAGCAATTGGAACACAAAACCAAAAAATAATTTTCACTTCAGGAGCTGCGGTTCCCAGTCCCGGAGATTGGGGGTATATTCTATTTAACAGCAACAGCCCGGCTTACAATTTTTTTACTGATTCGGGTTCAATAATGAAATATTGTACTGTTGAATATGCGGGTGGGGCGAGCGTATCATATAACGGCGCAGTAAGGATGAATAATAGTTTTCCTTATCTGAACAATTGCACGGTGCACAATAACAGCAAAACTGCAATTAAAGGATGGAACCTGACTGATACACTTTGTATTGATAGCTGTACCATACAAAGTAATACCGTAGATACGGGGGCCGTATATATAAAAAATGGAGCGGTATCTATTCGGGGGTGCAACATTTCGAATAACAGCCTTGCCGGAATTTTTGTGTCGGATGCTGCCACTGTTATAAAACACAGTGTTATAAATGCCAACAATACCCGGGGTATTATGCTTTATAAAAGTGGAAATAACATTGAAACAGACAGTATTATTTCTAACACCATCTCTAATAATCTTACGGGCGGTCTCTCAATCAATTATATCTCTTTTTCGCCTGGTGTTGACGTTAACAACAAAAATTTTGTTATTGATAGCAATACTATACTTGGTAATACTGGAAACGGGATCAGTTTCAGCACGGAACCTAGCAGTCAAAACAATAGTTTAAGGATTTTCGGTAATACACTTAATAATAATTCCGCAAACGGAATTGGTGTTTACTATGGATTTTCTAATGTCTTTTTTAATAATTTACTTTCAATTGGAAATAACGACATTAAAAATAACGGAGCAAATGGTTTTTATTTATATAATAATGGGCAGATAAAAAATAATTCATATGTTATTTACGGAAATACTATATGGAACAACGCAGCAAATGGAATTGATGACTCACAAGGGTGGTGGGAGTACTTTGGGAATTCCTGGACTGTGACTGATAATATTATTGGCAATAACACCGGTAATGGAATTAAATTTTCTTTAACGCCTGGTGGATTGTCGAACGCTTCGTCTAATATCTTTTCTATAAAAAAAAACAAACTGATAAATAATGGAGGGAGCCAGGGTAGCGGAATTTATATGCGAACGAATGTAAATTGTCCCTCAAAAATTTTAATTGAGCAAAATGTTATTGCTGAAAATACCTCAGTTTTGCAGGGAGGTGGAATTTACCTGGGTGTGAATGATTCTAATACTATATTAACTGAAAACACTCTTATTAATAACTCTGCAAGCACTTCTTCTGCTATTTATTATATAGGAAATGGAAACCTTACCGCAAACAAAAACACCATTGTTTACAACAAAGCAACAGGAAACGATTCGCTTCGTATGGTTTATTTAGAAGAAACAGTATCCTTTAACAATAATAATATTTATACCAATAGCTGCAGCTCACCAATAAATTTATGGTATGATGATTTTAATGGTAGTACTCTAAATGCACAATATTGTTATTGGAAACAAAGCACCTCCACAGGCATAGATGGCGTTATATGGGATTATTTTGATGATCAGAACCTGGGCATAGTTAACCCTTCAGGTTTTCAGCTTTTGCCTGATACTTCAGCCCCCGTTACCCCGGTTGAAAATGTTATTAAAACAAATATGGGCGGAGGAAATATACAAGTCTCATGGGCCGCGAATTCAGAAACAGATTTAGCTGGTTATAAAATTTATTGGGGCTCACCAACAGGATACTCATTTGCCAATTCTATAAACGCAGGAAATGTCATTACTTACACTATTACGGCTGCCATTACTGACACGATAGTTGTAACTGCTTACGATTCGCAGGCAAACGGAATTGATGATCAGGTGGAAGGACATGAAAGCTGGTTCAATGTTGAAAACTGTAACCTATCAACAGGTAACGGCAATCCTGGTATTGGGCAAAACAATTATTTATTTTATCCCAACCCGGCGAAAGATTTCTTAGTTATAAAAAATATTTCTGCTGGTTCAACAATTAGCCTTTACGATTTTAGCGGAAAGTTAATCATGACCCAAAAATCAAATTCAGCACAGGATATCCTTAATACCAGCGGGCTCCCAAACGGAATTTTTCTTATAGAGGTGAACAATGGAAATTCTAAAAGCTATCAGAAGATCATTATAAATAATTAAGATTTTAATTGGGAAGAAAGAAAAAATCGAAGAAATCAATCAAAATAACTATTCTGACAACTGATAACCCTTAACTAAATCTCCAGTCTCTTCTGCACAACTTTACTAACGTTGCCAAAAAGCTGGCCGGGACTAAACCTTCTCCAATTAAAATCGTTGAACTCGCCCCCGTTTAAAAAGTAATAATCGTTGCCGTATCTTTTAAATTCATCCAACACATGATCGCGGAAGTTGAGCATAATTACCCAACCGTCTGAGCCGGCGTCTTCAAACCATTCTTCGTAATAACAATCGTCGCTGCCATGAAAATTTAAAACGTTCTCTCCTATGAGGATGAATTTGTTTACGCCAAAGTACATAAGGTCTTCTGCAATATCGCGCTTAAGCAGCATTATATCGTTGGTGAGGGCATCGTTCCATTCGCCTATCATTTCAATAATGCAATAGCCCTCATCGTAATCAACAAAAAGTATTTTCAGGAACAATGTTTCAGAACCAAAATCGTCCCATTGCGGATGCAAAACAAAATTGTAGATCTGGTTGGTATATTCAAACTCGCTGTGTTCTTTTCCGTAAAAAAACGAGCGCTCGTCTTCTTCGGCCTGGTATAAATGCCGCCAGTTAAAATATGGTTCAATAGAATGCACACACAAAAGTAGGTAAAACAAAAAATCCTGTAAGTTTTTTTCTTACAGGATTTTATTAAATAATTATTAAAAAATGTTTTTTCTATGGGAGTTTTATTCTGACCCCGTTCTGGAACGCGACGACAAAGCCATCCATACCCTGTCCTTTTAACTGTGCTTTATAAGATTCGGCCGCATCAAGCGTATTAAAATTACCTGCGGTTGCTTTAAAAAGTCCGTTGTCTTCATACACCCAAAAATCTTTTACACCCTGAAATTTTGATTTTGCAGGTTTAGAGGAATAAGCGCCTAACTGCACGCGGTAAACAATTCCGTTTGTTGTTGGAGTAACTGTTGGTGTAGTAACCACGGTTGGTGTTGTAACTACTGTTGGAGTTGTTACAACGGTAGGAGTTGTAACGACTGTTTCTGTAGGTGTAACAGTTGGCGTTGTAACTACTGTTGGCGTAGTAACAACTGTTTCTGTTGGTGTAACGGTTGGAGTTGTTACAGTACCGCCACCGCCAATCTTAACGTTTACCGGAGGCATTTCATATTCTTTCTTTACGTTATTTTCGAGATAAAAGAATTTGGCGGTAATAACGCAGGTGTTTAAGGCGCTTCCGGGAACACCCAATTTAAATTTTACCGTATAGGTCTGATCTGCCGGAACAGAAACCCATACAATTTTTACACGCTGCTGGTCAAAAGTCCAGTTTCCGCTTTTTGTGTCTACTGATGTTGCAGTAAAACCAAAAGGAAGATCCATTTGAAATTTTGCAAAACTTGCAACGCTTCCTTTATTAATAGTAACTTCCATATCAAAACTTTGCCCCGGGTTTAAACTCTCAGGAAGGTTTGAAGAAATTTTTACTTCCTGCGCTTTAAAAGTCAGGCTGAACAAAGAGAAGAAGAGGAATAATCCCGTAATTTTGTTTGTTATTCTATTCATATCGGATAGCTTTCTATGCAAATATTGCGAAAATTAACACAATTATCAAAACTATATTAACATTTTATTCACAATGGCTCGTGTTGAAAACCATTTTTATAGAAATACCAATGTAATACTGCTTGCAGAACAGCTTTTGGGCAAGATACTGGTAACCAGAATCAATAGTAAAATTACGGCCGGCCTTATAACCGAAACCGAGGCTTATAACGGTGTTATAGACAAGGCCTGCCATGCTTTTGGGGGCAAGAGAACCGGCAGAACAGAAACAATGTATAACGAAGGCGGCTGTTCTTACGTTTATTTGTGTTACGGAATTCATCATCTGTTCAATATTGTTACTTCAGAAAAAAATGACCCTAAAGCTGTTTTAATAAGAGCCATAAAACCTTTGCGGGGAATTGAAACCATTTTAGAAAGAAGAAGATCTGAAACACTGAAAAAGAATTTGCTGGTTGGCCCCGGAAAAGTTTCAATGGGTTTAGGAATTGAAACAGTTCATTCAGGAATTTCTTTAAA
>JACMLS010000953.1 GCA_014379485.1 Bacteroidia bacterium
AAATCTTCTTTAAAATCTATTTCTCCGTTTTCAGTAAGCGGAGGATTTTTAAGATCTAAAGAGGTAACACGAAACATTTCGCCAGCGCCTTCTGCGTCTGATGCGGTAATGATGGGCGTGTTTAAATAAACAAAACCTTTATCGTTAAAAAATTTATGCACTGCAAACGCAAGCGAATGGCGCAAACGAAAAATGGCTCCGAATGTATTGGTGCGAAAACGCAGATGCGCAATCTCTCGCAAGTATTCCAAACTCGGGCGGTTTTTTATTTGCAGCGGATATTTTTCTCCGTCACAGTCTCCAAGAATTTCAAAAACCTCACAATTAATTTCAGCGGTTTGTCCTTTACCCTGCGACGGAATGAATTTTCCTTTTGCACTAATGCAGGCGCCTGTAGTAATTCGTTTCAAAACACCTTCATCCATTTTATTAAAATCAATAACCACCTGCAAATTCTGAATGCAGGAACCATCGTTTAAAGCAATAAAAGTATTGTTACGGAAAGAGCGCACCCAACCCATTACTGTTATTTCCTGCCCTGTTGCTTCTGTTTTTAGAAGTGTCGAAATTTTTGTTCTCTGTGACATAGTTTTGTTTTTTTAATTTAGTTTCTGTTGCCACCAGTGGCTTTTTTTTGTCACATCGAGCGCAGCCGAGATGCGGCAAAAAAAAAGCCACCTTGTGGTGGCTCTTCTTAAAGTGTTTTTCTTTTACTTTATAACCACCAGTTTAATAAAACTGTTATTATTATTTATGTTAGCCTTTATCATGTAAGTTCCGCTTGTAATGTTGTATTGATCAAGGTTTATTGTTTGTGTAACTTTTCCTTTTTCAAAATTACGGTTCAAAATTACATTTATTTTTTCGCCCTGCAAATTGTAAAGTTCCATATTCACCAAAGAATTTTCTTTTACTTCAAAAACAAAAGTTACATTGTCTTTGGCGGGATTTGGAAATACCGTTGTAGAAGAATTATTTTTCTCAATACTATGTATCTGTGTTGTCAGATCAATATAAACAGAATTTGAATCCACAAAATAATCAAGATTGATAAGGCTGTCTGTTGATGCGCTTAACACAACCGCGTAACTTGAATCCATTGGGTAACCGGGAATGTCTGTGTAGATCTTATAACTATCATAAGGAAGATTTGTAAAATCATACTGTCCGCTAGTATCTGTAAGCGTAGTGGCTACAATAGAGCCGCCCGGATTTTTTCCAACTTTAACCGGTACGCCCGGAATTACATTTGTCATTACACCAACAGGACCCAGAATTAATTTTTGCCCAAAGCCCATACCTTCGTAAACGGTTCCGTGTATAGACCCGGGTCCGATTACCGGGAGGATTTCCTGCATAATAATATTTGCTGAGTCGTCTACAGAACAACCATGCGGAACTGCAAGTGCAGAATCCCACAAATAATGATTTCCGAAATAAGTATTTACAAGAGTTGGATAAGCTCCGCCGGCTTCTGCACGCGCATAATAATTTCCGGCATTAGGAGCAAGAAAAGTAAAATTACCGCTAAAAACGGTTGCTACAGAAACTGTGTCGTAATCTGCAGAAGAAGTTCCGATTTTTATGAGGTAAACATTTCCGCTTGCAAGGCCGCCACCTGTATAAGTAATTGTACCCACAATATTTGTTGGTGGTAGCGCAGTTAATACCGGTGTTATTGTTGCACTGCAACCATAATTATCGCTTACTGTAACAGTATATTGCTCGCTGCTTAAAGCAATATGATCTATGCTTTGAGTGGTAAAAATTACAGAACCCATCCAGTTA
>JACMLS010000954.1 GCA_014379485.1 Bacteroidia bacterium
CGGTGTTTTTAATTTTTTTGTGGATTTTTTGAGCCAGCCCTACAACTTTTTCATTGGAAAGATCCAGAAACGTTCTGTTCGTAATAAAAATAACGGGAATAACAGAAAGTGAATCCGGGATTTTTTCAAGCCCTTGAATCTCCCCCAAAAAACCAATGGAATCATCTGTTTTATCCACATCAAAAAAACGCACATACAATTCTTTTGTATTGAAATGTGTTAAAGCCTTTTTTTCTTCAGGAGATAAATTAAAAGTTGTTCTCCAGAAATAAAATGAAGCAGAAGACGACTGTTTTTTCTGAGAACAAAAACTGAACGCAAAAAGAGAAAACAGAAAAATTATCAGATAAAAAAGTCGGGTCATGTATTTTGTTACAAAACTGAAAGCCGTAAAAATAAGAAAGTTCCGGTCGTACACGTCCTTTCTTTGTCAGCGAATGACGCAAATTACCGCGAATAGCGCGTGCATACAGTGGAATACAAATTTGCGAAAATTTGTGCCATTCGCGGCTTCTCTTTCCGAATCGATTTTCGGTAGAATACCTCGACCATTCTTCCACCCAAAATCAAATGTTATTTTTTCGGCAAAAACTTGACTTTTGCGTTTTCCTTTTGTACCTTTCTTAAAATTAATCTTACTGCATGAAAAAACTCTTACTTCCACTCGCCCTTGTTTGTGGCATATTTACAGATTCGCTCAAGGCACAACTGACTATAACAGACAGCCTGGACTTTGCGCAAATCTCAACCCTGTTGCAGGGATTCGGAACTAATATTTCGAATACTGTGTATAATTGCAACACGAGGGCGGTGGCCCAATTCTCCGGTACAAGTGAGCTGCCCAATACAAACGGGCTGCTCCTTTCTACCGGGCTTGCAGACAGTGTCGCAAATCTATCTACCAATTTAGCAAGCTGGGTATATAACACAGCTCCGTTTCCTGATCCTGACATGCAATCTCTTAGCGCCTACTCCACTTACGATGGCTGTATACTTGAGTTTGATTGTATTCCGCTTGGTGATACTCTTTTGTTCAATTATACTTTTGGCTCAGAAGAGTATCCTGAGTATGTTAATAACGGATATAATGATGCCTTCGGGATTTTTCTTACAGGACCGGGTTATGCAAACGTAAACATTGCTACCATTCCCGGTACTTCACTTCCGGTTACCATTAACAATGTAAACGCCTCCACCAATTCATCTTTTTATCACGATAATTCTGCAGGGCAACTTTGCGCATTTGATGGCTTTTCACTTTCTCTTACTTCAACAACTGCCGTTACGCCCAACCAAACCTATCATTTTAAAATTGGCGTGGCAGACGCAAGCGATATGATCTATGATACCGGTGTTTTTTTAGAAGCATTCAGTTTCAGAAGCAATATGTCAATTGGTATAAATACGGCAAATGAAAATTCAATTTCCCTTATAAAAGACCCTCAGTCTTCAAATGTTATTTTGCGTTTCAGAAATCCCGCATCAGAAAAGCAAAATTTTGAAGTATATGACCTTAACGGGAAAAAAGTATTCTCAACAAATTTAAATTCAGGAAGCTTAAGCCAAACAATTAATATTGGCGAATTGCAAAGCGGAATTTATTTTGCAAGAGTACTTACCAACGGACAACAGGTTTTTTCTAAAAAGATTGTTGTTACAGAATAAAAAAATTAATTCATAAAAAAATCCCGTCTCATCAAAAGTTCTTACGAGGCGGGATTTTTTATTTCTCATAATAATACTACTTGGAAATATAAAATAACCCGAGTGGTATAAGATTTTTTTTACTCTAAAATTAATTTCTTC
>JACMLS010000955.1 GCA_014379485.1 Bacteroidia bacterium
GATTTTAAAGCTCAAAAAGCAGGTTGCAAAAACATTGATGAGTTTGCTGCCAAAACAAAACTGACTATTGAAAAAATGGACAGACTTACCTTTAGTTCATTTGCAGTACCGGTTTACGGAAAAGAAGATGAATTAATTGCAACTGCAACCATTACTAAAAAAGGAACAATGTCTGCACCCGGAAAAGGTACTGCGGGCGTTTGGATAGTACAAGTAGAGAATGTTAAAGAAGCAGAACCGATGAAAGATCCTAAAGCCCTTGAACAGCAAAAGAATATGGGCAGAATGACTTATTTTCAGCGTATTCAGCAAGGAGAAACCAATGAAGCGCTTAAGAAAGCAGCTAACATTGACGATCATAAAGCAAGATTTGATTATTAAAAATAATAAAAATAAAAAAGGCGTTTCTCGCGAGACGCCTTTTTTATTTTAAGTAAACAATAATCATCAAATACAATTAATTACTACTAATTACAATTAATATTACGACTATGAGAGTTAAAACACTTGGCCAGTTCATTATAGAAAAACAGGCAGATTTTCAATACGCAAAAGGAGAGCTGTCAAGACTGTTGCGCGATATTGGAATTGCAGCCAAAATTGTAAACCGCGAAGTAAATAAAGCGGGGCTCGTAGAAATTCTTGGAGAAACCGGAGAAACAAACGTACAGGGAGAAAAAGTAAAAAAATTAGATGTATTTGCAAACGAACAATTTATTGCCGCATTAAAAGCCGGCGGAGAATGCTGTGCCATTGCCAGCGAAGAAAACGAAGAGATCATTCCTATCGATTCTGAAGTTTCAAAAAACGCAAAATATGTTGTTGCCATTGATCCTTTAGATGGGTCTTCTAATATAGATGTAAATGTTTCTGTAGGAACCATTTTTGCAATATACCGAAGAATAACATTAAAGGGAGGTGGAAAAAACGAAGACTTTTTTCAGCGCGGTACAGAACAGATTGCAGCCGGTTACATAATTTACGGATCATCTGCAATGTTAGTTTACACAACCGGAAAAGGAGTGAACGGATTTACACTTGACCCAAGTATCGGCGAGTTTTGTTTATCGCACCCCAACCTTACCATTCCTAAAAACGGAAAAATTTATTCTGTAAATGAGGGTAATTACCTTCATTTTCCTGACGGGGTAAAAAAATACATTAAATACTGTCAGGCAGAAGACGCAGCCACTTCAAGACCCTATTCCTCGCGTTATATAGGCTCAGGCGTGGCAGACATACACAGAAATTTAATTTTGGGCGGCATTTATATTTATCCCACCACAACAAAATCGCCTAAAGGAAAACTCAGGCTTTTATACGAGTGCAATCCGCTCGCATTTATTATTGAACAGGCAGGTGGTAAAGCAACAGACGGCGTAAAAAGAATTCTCGAAAAAGAAATTACCGAATTACACCAGCGCACCCCCTTATTTATAGGTTCAGAAGAAATGGTAGACAAAGCCATGGAATTTCTGAAAGCTTCTGTTGCATTGGAAAGTAAATAATTTTTTTTAAAGCATTCAGTTAAAAAACTACGTTTAACTGAATAAGGCCAATGAAACCCGCTTTTTATCGGACCAATTAAACTGATCTCCGTTTTAGACAATCTCTTCTTACCGAAAACAAATAATTAACATTTTTTCGGAATGGTTTTTTGGTATTGGTTTTGTACCTTTACTTTTATCAAATTCTTTTTTATGAAAAAAATCTTTACTACTGTATCAGTTTTTTTACTTTTCCTTGTGGCAAATTCGCAAAGTAATTTTCAGCTTTTGGATGAACTCAATGGGTATAATGATGTAACAAACACCACTGAAGATATCTGGTTAGGGCCCGGTGATAATGTGGTAAGAGAGCTAGAAGTAAAAAATCTTGCTTCCACATCTAAATTAGTAAGGTGTAAAAGAACATTTGTATCAGGCATTGGTACAGTGGCCCCTAATCAGGATACTGTTGAGCTTTGCTGGAATCTTTGCCTTGCTCCTACCTGGAACGCAGTTCAAACTGCCGGCAATGTAACTATTGCGGCCGGAGATACTGCAAGTTTTGCAGGAAACGGAATTGGTTTTCACGTAACATTTAAACCTTCTATGATTGTTGGTGTAAGAACAGTTCGTTTTACATTTTATGACAATGCAAATACTACTGACTCTGTAAATTATATTATAAATTACCATATAACCGCAGTGGGTGTTGCAGAAACAGATACTAAATCATTCAACTTTTCAAATGCGTATCCAAACCCGGCAACTTCTGTGGCTACTATAAAATACGATTTTTCTGTACAGGCAAAAACTAAAATTAAATTATACAATGCTGTAGGAAGCCTGGTAAAAGAATTCAAAATAGAAGACCAGAACGGTAAACTGAACATTAACACAGATGAACTTTCTAACGGGCTTTATTTTTACAGTTTAATTGTAAATGATAAAGTTACCGGAACAAAAAAATTAATAGTAGCACACTAAATTTTTATCACACTTCGACAGTGCTCAGTGTGACAAAAATTCGACTCCGCTCAGGATGA
>JACMLS010000956.1 GCA_014379485.1 Bacteroidia bacterium
GAGAAGAATAAGGAAGTGATGGATAGTATTTATTATGCGCTCAGAATTCAAAGGGCATTGATCACAACCGAAAAATACATTGCGAGAAAATTAAATGAACTAAATCCTAAAAATTGAAAAGCAGATTATACTTATATCTATTTTTGGTTGTTTTTCAGGGAAAAGTTTTTGCCCGCGAAAAAATTATTGATTCCTTAAAACTTGCCTTGAAAAACGCCAGACACGACACAACCCGCTGCAGTATTTTAAATGCAATGATTGAAGCAGAGGGGGATGATAGAATTTGGACCGTTTATAATGATCAGTTAAAACAACTTGCCAAAAAAAACTCCCTTGCCGCCCCGACAAGCAGGTTAAAATTTTTTTATTTAAAACATTTTGCTGATGCGCTTAACAACACCGGGTTTATTTATGGCAGCAGGGGCAATAATTTAATGGCAATAAAATATTACAACCAAAGTTTAAAAATACAGAAAGAAATCGGCGATAAAAACGGAATTGCAAATGCCCTAAACAACCTCGGGGGTGTTTATTATAAACAAAGCGATAATATAAAGTCAATTGAATATTATAGCAAAAGTTTAAAGATACAGGAAGAGATCGGGGATAAAAAAGGAATTGCTACTTCCCTCAGCAACATTGGTATTATTTATGAAAACCAGGGCCATATTGCAAAGGCAATAGAATATTACAGCAAAAGTTTAAAAATTAAAGAAGAAATTGGCGACAAGAAAGGAATTGCTACATCTCTCAACAACTTAGGGCTGATTTATGACAGCCAGGGCGAGAGTGCAAAGGCGATTGAATATTACGGCAAAAGTTTAAAAATAAGAGAAGGTATTGATGATAAAAAGGGAGTTGCGGCTTCACTCAACAACCTTGGAGTTATTTATAAAAACCGTGGCGAAATTGCAAAGGCAATAGAATATTACAGCAAGAGTTTAAGAATATCCCAGGAAATTGGAGATAAAACAGGAATTGCTACGTGCTATAACAATTTGGGCGTTATTTACAGTCACCAGGGCGATCCTTCGTGTTTTATGTCTAAAGAAGAATGCCTGGGATCAGGCATTTCAAAAGCAATTGAAAATTACAGCAAAAGTTTAAAAATCAGAGAAGAGATCGGAGATAAAAATGGCATTGCAAATTCCCTTAACAACATGGGCAGCATTTATATAAAGAAAAAGAATTACGTGGTAGCTTTAGAGTTTTGTGCAAGATCATTAACTATCAGTAAAAAAATCGGCCATCCCCAAATGATTCGTAATGCCGCAGAACAATTAAAAACTATTCATCAAAAGCTCAATCAGCCAAAAAAAGCTTTAGAAATGTTTGAACTCTTCATTCAAATGCGCGATTCCATCTCAAATCAGGAAACAAAAAAGACTTCAATAAAAACACAACTTAAATACGAATACGAAAAAAAATCTGCAGCTGATTCTGTAAAAAATGCCGAAGAGCAAAAAGTAAAAGATGCGCAACTCTCTGCACAAACCGCAACCTTAAAGCAAGAAAAATTTCAGCGTTACTCGTTAGTCGTTGGTTTGTTGTTAGTAGTTTTGGGATTGTTGTTCGTTATTAATCGTTTTCGCATTACACAAAAACAGAAAAAAATTATTGAGGAGCAAAAGCTTATTGTTGATGATGCTTTTGAAAAATTGCATGAGAAGAATAAAGAGGTGATGGATAGCATTTATTATGCGAGGAGAATTCAGCGTGCACTAATTACTTCTGAAAAATATATTGAACGGAAATTGAAAATTATAAAAGCTGAATTATAAATGAGACTGCGATTTATACTGCTTGTTTTAACGTTTTTTTTCTGTGGGAATTTTTTTTCGCAGGAGAATAAAATAATTGATTCGCTGAAGTTGGCCTTGAAGAATGCAAAGCACGACACAATACGTTGCAACATTTTATTACAGCTTGCTACTCTTGCCGATGAAAATGAATGGCCGCAATTCAATGAAGAACTAAGAAATCTATCCGAATCAAAATTAAAGCCCCTTCCCGCAGCCGCCCCACGCGGCGCGTGCAATGTCCACGCGGGGCCGGCCGATCACACACCCCCGACTCCCTCCTCGACCTCCGCCTTGTCGGCGTCGTCCGCGTCTACCTCGCCCGCCTCC
>JACMLS010000957.1 GCA_014379485.1 Bacteroidia bacterium
GGAACTAATGGGGCACCCTGTCCGCCAAGAGCCACATCCAAACTTCTGAAATCGCAGACGGTTGTAATGCCTGTTGCAGCTGCAACGTCTGCGCCGTTTCCAATCTGTACCGTAAATCCTTTTTCGGGTCTGTGAAAAATGGTGTGACCGTGAGAAGAAATAATATCGGGCTTCTTTTTTATTCCCTTCAGAAATTTATTTACTTCAGAGCCCAAAAATTTTCCATAAGCAGCATTTAATTCAAAAAGATCTTCGGCAGATAAATGTTGTGCAGTTGCTAATTTTTTTTTCCAGTCTTTTGAGTAGGGCAGGGTGGAAGCTTTAAGAATTTCATAATTATATCCTTTTCCTTTTTTCTTAAAACGGCATAAGGCCAGGTCAAGGCCGTCTAAAGAAGTGCCTGACATCAGGCCAAGAGAAAGGAGTTTTTTTGACATTTTCCCAAATGTAAATGATTTTTTTTTGAAACCTACTGAAACCTGCGTAATCATCGCGAAATTTCGCAATGATTTGACCGCGGCAAAGGTTTTTTGGCTAAATTTGCTTTCCCACTTAAAAAATACAACTATGCAATTTCAACTAACAGAAGAACATTTAATGATACAGAAAGCCGCCCGCGATTTTGCGCAGGAAGTGCTGAAACCTGGTGTGATAGAAAGAGACGAGCATCAGAAATTTCCCGCCGAATACGTAAAACAAATGGGCGAGCTTGGATTTTTGGGAATGATGGTTGATCCCAAATACGGCGGTGGCGGAATGGATACTATTTCTTACGTACTTGCCATGGAAGAAATTTCTAAGGTAGATGCTTCCTGTTCTGTTATTATGTCTGTAAACAACTCACTTGTTTGTTGGGGGCTTGAAAATTTCGGAACAGAAGAGCAAAAGCAAAAATATTTGGTTCCACTTGCAAAAGGAGAAATAATAGGCGCATTCTGTTTGTCAGAACCAGAAGCAGGTTCAGACGCAACTTCGCAGAGAACTACGGCTATTGATATGGGAGACCATTACCTTGTTAATGGAACAAAGAACTGGATCACCAACGGAAATTCTGCAAGTGTTTATTTGGTAATTGCACAAACAGATGTTGCAAAAGGCCATAAAGGAATTAACGCACTGATCATAGAAAAAGGAATGCCTGGTTTTGTGGTAGGTCCTAAAGAAAATAAAATGGGCATCCGCGCAAGCGATACGCATTCACTAATGTTTACAGACGTAAAAGTTCCTAAAGCAAACCGTATTGGTGAAGATGGATTCGGATTTAAATTCGCAATGAAAACTTTATCAGGAGGCAGAATCGGAATTGCATCTCAGGCATTAGGAATTGCATCTGGCGCTTACGAACTGGCGCTTGCTTATTCTAAAGAAAGAAAAGCATTCGGAAAAGAAATTTCTAAACACCAGGCTATACAATTTAAACTGGCCGATATGGCTACACGAATTGAAGCCTCGCGTTTATTGTGTTTAAAGGCAGCATGGCTAAAAGACCTGCATTTAGATTACGGACAGGCAGGTGCAATGGCAAAAGTTTATTCATCAGAAACAGCAATGTGGACCACAACCGAAGCAGTACAAATTCACGGCGGCTACGGTTACGTAAAAGAATACCATGTTGAGCGTTTAATGCGCGATGCAAAAATTACACAGATCTACGAAGGCACAAGCGAAGTTCAGCGAATTGTAATTTCAAGATCGGTATTGGTTTAAGAGTTTTTATTCAGAGAATACAATAAAAAAAGGAAGTTCATTGCTTCCTTTTTTTATTTAAGATGTTAAGGCTTAAACCCGGTTTTCTCTCTCACTCTTGACAGAACAGGTAATGCAATTTTTCTTGCTTTATCTTCTCCCTTTTTTAATTCTTTATCAAGCAAAGAAAAATCACTCATCAGTTCAGTATATTTTTTTCTTGCAACAGAAAAGCGTTCAAGGATCACTTCTGTTAAAGCGGCTTTTGCATGCCCGTAGCCATAATTTCCGGCAAGATAACTCGCTTTCATTTTAATTACCTGTTCTTCGTTTGCAACAATTTTGTAAATGGCAAACACATTACAGGTTTCCGGATCTTTTGGTTCCTCCAGCGGTTTTGCATCGGTAACAATGCCGGCAATTTGTTTTTTTAATTCTTTTTCAGGAAGAAAAATATTAATGAAGTTGTTGTAACTCTTGCTCATTTTTCTCCCATCAGTTCCAGGTACCAGCATGGTTTCTTCGTTTATTTTGGCGTCGGGAATTACAAGTGTTTCTCCCATACGGTGATTAAACGAGCGGGCAATATCTCTTGTCATTTCCAAATGCTGCAACTGATCTTTTCCTACCGGTACAAAATTGGTATCGTACAACAAAATATCTGCTGCCATTAAAACGGGGTAAGTAAATAATCCCGCGGTTACATCGCCAAGTGTTTCAGATTTGTCTTTAAATCCGTGGGCATTGGCAAGCATAGGAAAAGGGGTAAAGCAACTCAAATACCATGTAAGTTCGCACACTTCTGTTACATCGCTCTGGCGGAAAAGAATATTTTTTTCTGTATCAAAACCCAAAGCAATCCACGCGGCTGCCACTGCATAGGCGCTGTTACGCAAAAAAACGGGGTCTTTTACCGTTGTAAGAGAATGTAGATCGGCAATAAACAACAAAGCCTCGTTCTCTTTTTCGTTGCTCATTTTTATTGCCGGAAGCATGGCTCCCAGTATATTACCCAAATGCGGAATATTGGTACTCTGAATTCCTGTTAAAACCCTTGCCATATTTGCAATAAATTAAGGTTTCAAAGATAATTTATAAAATCTTAAATGCTATTTTTGAGGGATGGAATTTGTGAGAAGAATATTCAGTAGTTTGTGGAAAACATGGTTCCTGATCTGGTTTTGTTTTATTATTCTTTTAGCCTTACCGGGATTTTTAATTTTTCTGTCCAGAAAAAAATGGTTTGGTTTGGCTTTCAGGCTTGAGCAGATTGTTTGTTTTTCTATTATGATTGGCAGCGGGGTTATTTTAAGAAAAATTTACATGGTAAATAAAAGAAGTCTGCCGCATCCCTGCGTGTATGTTGCCAATCATGCATCTTATCTTGATATCCTGGCAAGCTATGTGGTAATTCCCAATTACTCCATTTTTATGGCTAAGGCAGAGTTAAAAAAAGTTCCTTTCATTAATTTATTTTTCAGAGAAATGAATGTGCTGGTAAACAGAAAAAGTAAAATGGATTCGCATCGCGCATTCGTAGAAGTTGGTAAGAGAATAGATGAAGGAAGTTCTATTTATATTTTTCCGGAAGGCACCATTTCTGATGATGGCAGCCTTTTGCGTTTTAAGAACGGGGCTTTTAAATTAGCCATAGATAAACAAATTCCCATTGTGCCAATTGTTTACACCAATAACTGGAGGCTGCTGCAAAACGGTGGCTTTTTTAAAAGTTACGGAAGACCCGGAATCTCCGAAGCAATAGTTCATCCGCCGGTTCTTACCAAGGGCTTAACGGAAGAAAATTTGGTAACTTTGCGCGAAGAGGTGTATAAAATATTTGAAACAGAACTTGCCAACTACGAAAATAAAATTAGAAGAAAATGAAAGTAGATAAAAAAACAGTAGATCAGATAGCTCATCTTGCACGTCTTGAGTTTGGCGATGAAGGAACAGAAAAAATGGTAACCGATATGAACCGCATGGTTGAATTCGTAAATAAATTAAATGAGCTTGACACAGAAAATGTGGAACCACTTATTTACATGACCGATGAAACAAATGTGTTGCGCGCAGACGAAGTAAAAAACGAAGTGAGTCAGAAAGAAGCACTGAAAAACGCACCCAAAAAAGACAGTGA
>JACMLS010000958.1 GCA_014379485.1 Bacteroidia bacterium
AAAGGGGATAGGGAATAGGGAAATACTTACTTGGTGCTCACCATTTTCTGGCGAAGATCACGAACGGCTGTATAAATTTCGTTCATTAGTGTGGCATCAACAACTACATTGTTTTTTGTTTCAATAGAAGTTTCGCCGGTAACTGTATCTGTAACTGCGGTGGTTACCGGTTTTCCTTCCGGAATTTTTTCGTAGATCTTTTTCAGATTTTGTAATCCTTCTAACATAAACTGGCTTACGGCACTTTGTTTTTCTGATTCAAGTAAAGTAACAAGACTTGTGAGTGAAGATTTTTGCGGAGCCGAGATGATCCTGTTTTTTATTTTCTCTTTTTTGGTTTTGTTGTAAACCTCGCAGGCAATATACATTCCTTCTACCCATCCGCCTGCAACAATTAAAGAAGAGGTATTAGGGCGTTGATTTTCTTTTAAGTAAGCATCTGCATCCCAAAAAGAAGTAGAAACAATTTCTAAAATAGAATCTCTGTTATCTTTATTCCGCTCTAAACGATCTGCAGTTTTTTCATCAAACACGCCTGAAATTCCAAGGTCTTTACATAAAGCATTCACACACTTTAAAAAAGCCATAGACTCCTGGCTGTTCTCAAAAATTCCGGCAAAGCTCAGATCTGCACCATAAACGCCCAGGTTAAGTGCGCGCGCCTCTTCTGCTGTATAAGATTTAAAAATTAAAGGATCATTAACCATGGTGTGGTCGTATTCCGCACCCGCATCAAGTAAAACTGTAGCAGTTTCTACCGGAGAAGGTATATTGGTAAATACATTTTGTGTATGAAGTTTTTGCTCCATGGTAGTGGAGTCTCCCGGACCATCATTTCCACTCTCTTCTTCAACTTCTCCACTTCCGCAAGAACTCAAAAAAAGCGCTGCAGGAATAAGAAAAAGACCAACTTTTTTAAAAACCGTCATAAAAAGGGATTATTGTTTCCAAATATACGAAAAAGGTGTTAAAAAGGTTATTGAAAAAGGCGCGAAGGACGAGGGAAAGTGACGAGGGGCGAAGGAATGTGACAAGGGAAAATACCAATATTCTTTTTTAAACCTATAACGGATAAAACAGAAAAACGAGATGAAGCGGCAGGATTTGAAGACAAGTGAAAAGAAACGAGGTATTAATTTTTTAAAAATCCAATCTCATTTGTGCATCGCCGGCGCGATGATCGAAAAGATCTGTTCTGATCTTGTGTTGAGACACATTTTTAAAATATTTATTTTTTGAAACGACAAAGAGTTGTTTAATGCTTTCAGAAATTTTTCCTTCTCCTTTCATTCTTGTTCCAAAGCGGTTATCAGAAACGTTTCCACCATGGCAGGCACAGATCTGGTTCCATACTTTTTCTGACCTGTCGGGATGGTTTTTAAATAACCAGTCTTTAAAAATTCCGCCCACTGCTCCGTTCAGTCTTACAATAGTGTATCCGGCAGAACTTGCACCGTTTTCTGCTGCGTTCTTTAAAACTGCCGGAATTTCGTGGTTGTTTAAGCCCGGAATAATGGGGGCAACCATAACACCGCAGGGAATTTTATTTTTACTCAATTCATTTAAAATTTTGAACCGGTTTTTGTAAGTGCTCGTTCGTGGTTCCAGCATCATTCTTATTTTTTCGTCAGTACCGGTTATGCTTACCATTACGTGTACCAGTTCTTTTTCTGCGAGTTGTTTTAAAATGTCAAGATCGCGCAGCACCAATGCGTTTTTCGTAATGAGCGAAACCGGGTGTTTGAATTTTAAACAGCTCAGCAATACTTTTTTTGTGAGCTCCAGTTTTTTTTCGATGGGCTGGTAACAATCTGTATTTCCGCTCAGCATAATAGGAAAAGGTTGCCAGCTTTTTTTTGAAAATTCTTTTTCGAGCAGTTCGGTAATGTTTTGTTTGGCGATTATTTTTCTTTCAAAATCCAAACCCGCGCTAAAACCCCAGTACTCATGCGTGTTGCGGGCATAGCAATAAATACAACCATGCTCGCAACCCTGGTACGGATTTAAAGAATAGTTCAATCCAACATCCGGACTGTCCACACGATTAATAATTGTTTTTGGATAAGTAAAAATTATTTCTGTTTTTTCGTGCGATAATAATTCTTCATCCAAACCCTCAATGTGTTCTGTTGAGTAGGAATTTTTAAAAAAGCGGTTATTGGGATTGACCTGCGAGCCTCTTCCTTTAAAATAATTATTTTCTTTTTGTTCTTCCGACATTTTTTTTCTAAAAGACGAATGATAATAATATTATCAAAATCGCTTAGAGTAAATTAGAAAGGAAAGTGTGGGCAAAGATTGTGGCTCAAAAAAATTATCAACATTCATCTACCACAACGGAAACAATAGAGGGAAATTTAATCCGCGTAAATCAGCTAAATCCGTGTCATCTGCGTTCCTATTGGCAGGAAATTCCTTTGCGGATTATTTCAGTGGTTCTTTTTTCCCAGAGCAGGGAATCTTTTTTGTTGAAGCCTATATTTAAAACAATTTCATCTTCATTGAGCCACACAATCTTAAAAAATTTCCTTTCCATAAAATTTGGCTGGTAGCCTTTTATTATGAAAAAGTTTTTTTGCGCATCAACATAAGAAGTGTCTATACCCAATCCGCTTTCCTGCAGATCAAGAATGTCTCTTTCGTACAGGTTTTTTAATTTTATGTTATCTTTTGTGTCAATTAAAAATCCCTGCAAAGAAATATAATCTTCTTCTTTTGGATTTTTAATGCGTATAAA
>JACMLS010000959.1 GCA_014379485.1 Bacteroidia bacterium
ACACCAAACAATTCTACAAGCGGAACTGTAACAACTGCAGGAACGTACACACTTACAGTTTCAGATCCGGCAAACGGTTGCGCATCATCTGCAACAGTTGTGGTAAGTACAAACACTACTGTTCCCAACGCAACAACATTAGCTGCATCAGCAATTGATTGTAACAATTCAACATCAACACTTTCAGGAAATTCAACAACAGGCGGTGCAACTTTTTCGTGGGAAGGACCAACAGCAGGAACGCCCGCAGGTACAACACCAACAACTGCAACAACAGATGTTACTTTAGCAGGAACGTATACTGTAACAGTAACTGATCCTGCAAACGGTTGTACAGACACTGCAACGGTAAGCGTAACAGCAAACACATCAACACCGCAAGTTTCTGTTGGTGCAGGAACAAGTTTAAATTGTTCTTTAACTCCCGTTACACTTTCAGGAAGTTCATCAACAGGCAGTGTAACTTTTTCGTGGGAAGGACCAACGACAGGAACACCTGCAGGAACTACACCCACAAATGATTCTACAGATGTTGTTGTCGGAGGAACATTTACTTTAACTGTAACAGACCCCACAAACGGTTGTACATCTTCTGCAACAGTTGTGGTTTCTCCGAATGCGGGAGTGCCGCAAATAAATGCAGGCGGAAATCAAAACATCAATTGTATTTCAACCACAGCAACATTAAACGGAAGTTCAACAACAAGCGGTGCAACTTTTGCATGGGAAGGACCAACAACAGGAACGCCCGCGGGAACTACTCCGAATAATTCTTCGACAGGAATTTCTCAAAGCGGAACTTATACGTTAACTGTTACCGACCCTTCGAATGGTTGTACCAGCACGCAACAGGTTACTGTAAGTGTTGATACGATTGCACCCACATTAAACGCAAGTGCAAACAGCACAAGTATTAATTGCACGCAAACAAGTATTACACTTACAGCAACAGCAAGCGGAAGTTCTCCGAATATTGTGTGGACTGGTCCTTCGGGAATTGTTCCCGGAAATCCTGCTACTGTTTCTGCACCCGGAACTTATTCTGTAACGGTTACAGATCCGGCAAACGGTTGTACAACTTCAACAACAATAAATATTACAAGCAATGTTGCAATACCAATTATAACAAGTGGTGTAAACAACGACACATTAAATTGTGCAAACACTTCTGCAGATCTTTCTGTTACAACACCCAACACAAATTTGGTTTATAGCTGGGTTGGCCCGAATAGTTTTACAAGCAATCAGCAAAACTTAAACGGTATTACAAATGCGGGAACATATATTGTAACTGTAGTTGATACAACAAACGGTTGCAGTGTTGTTGATACAATTACTATTATACAAGGCACAAATCCAATTGCAGGTTTTACCGCCACACCAACAAGCGGAACTTCGCCGCTGAATGTTTCATTCACCAACACTTCAACATCCGGATTCAGCGGATACGATTGGAATTTAGGAAACGGAACAACATCCACACAAACAAATCCGACTGACATTTATACAACGCCCGGAACTTACACCGTAATTTTAATTGGTGTAAATGCAAACCCCGCTTGTAACGATACAGTAACCGCCATCATTGTTGTTGACGAAGCAGTAACAATAGAAGTTCCGAATATTTTTACACCGAACGGCGACGGAACAAATGATTTTTTCTTCATCAAATCAACCGGCTTAAAAGATCTGCAGGTAGATATTTATAACCGCTGGGGCCAGTTAGAAAAACAATTGTTCGGCATCAACGCAATTTGGGACGGAAAAAATCTGAACACGCAAGACGCCAGCGACGGAACGTATTATTTTATTCTCAAAGCAATTGCATTGGACGGAAAAGAGATTGACAGAGAAGGTTATCTTTTGTTATCGCGTTAAGAAATAAGCAAGAATTATTTTTGCTTACAAGGCTGAATTTATTTTTTCACCACTAAGGGCACTAAGTGGTAAAAAAGTCCGCAAATCACAAATTAGTATTCATCGCGAAAAGCTACTTGTTTTTTTAAAAGAAACTATTTTCTTAATTTTATTGAACGACAAATGAATTGAAAATAATTTACTGCACATGAAACACATCACTAAATTTCTGATTGCATTGCTCATTGCTTTTTTTTCTTTTATACAAATAAGCAAGTCGCAACCCAACTGGCCGGCAATTAAAAGCGGCGCAACTTTTTTTGTAGCCGATACTACTTATGGCTCTCCGTACATTCAGCCAATAAATGTGCCTGGCTGGGAAGATGGTTTGTTTATGACGCGAGATGGGAAAAATTTATATAGCACCTACCTTCCGGTTGATGCGTTTTCATGGATCACTGATCTTGTTCTCAATCCAATCTGTTTTAATTTTCATCCGTATTACCGCCCGCCCTTATTAGGTATTGATACTGTTACCAATGTTTTCGGTTGCCCCAATTATATGCACAGCGATATTATTTACGCATCAAGAACAGATACAACGGTATCCTTTAATGCCTGGAACAATTCTAACCTGCAAACTTCGTTTTCATTTGATGGCGGGGCGCATGGCGTATTATTAAATGCAGATAGTTTTGATGTGTTTGTTTTTACAAAAGACGGGCCCGGCACGCAAAGTACAGATATTATGTTTATGAAAAATGTTCCGGTAAATCCAACCATAGCAAGCGCAGTTCCAATTCTCAGTACAACCGGCCAGGAAGATAATCCGCACATAGAAAGACTGAACGATACAACGCTGGTACTTTTGTTTGACCGCGACAGGTACATGCATTATTCGCTGAGCTATGACAACGGTACCAACTGGCAAACACCTGTGCTCATTACAAACGTTCTCAACGATCAGGCGCCTTATGATGTGCAACCGCATTTATATAACGACGGTACAGACTGGTGGGTTTATTTTTGTACCAACAGCGTAAGCGGTATAAGAGGAATTTACAAATCAAAACAACTTATTGCAAATGATTGGGATAGTTGGGGCCCTAAAGAGTTAGTGATAGAACCCAATCCGCCAATAGGAACTTTCGGAACTGTATTCGGAATCGGAGAACCAACCTTAACGCAATGGGGCGATCTTTCTTTTGTTGTTGTGTACGGCGACATTAATTCTGCAGACACAACTGATGTGTTTGATTGCGATCCCTGGTATTTGCCAAAGAAAGGTTCTACGATTACAAAGGCAAACAATTTCACAACGGCTAAAACTCAATTGCTTGTTTTTCCAAATCCGGCTAACGGTAAAATAACTGTTCGTCTCTCCAACGCAAATAAAACAAAAACAGAAATTCAGATCTTTGATGCTTTAGGTAATAAAGTGAAACAGTTTGAAATGTATATTCAGCAACAGATAGATATTTCTGATCTGCCGGCTGGTTTTTATTTTATTGGAATAAAGGATGATTTGTTTACGAGGGTGAAGTTGATTAAATTTTAATTGGCTCAAGAGTTTTTTCCCTGAAGAAAAAAGAACGCAGTCAATCCCCCTCGTTCTTCACGCTTTGCGTGAATCACTTTCCTCCTTTTCAAGGGGGAGTGTGTGCGCGCCTTCCCTCCCCCTTGAAAAGGAGGAAAAATCTTTCCAAAGGAAAAATTGAGGGGGATTAAGCGGTGAATCAAAGAAATAAAGCTTTCTGCAATAGTATTGCGGCTGAAAAAAACAGCGCGATTTTTTAATTTTATCAGAAGAGCCTATCCGTATTTATAAGGATGCCTACCCGTAAAAATCCGTATAAATGAGGATTGCGGGGGCAAAAATTTTTGGGGAAGTTTGTTTGAGAGGGACGGGGGGCGAGGGATGAGTTTTTTGCGGGGAGCTGTGGCGGTTAAAATTGAAATTTAAAACTATCCGTAATGTAGATGCGAAATTTTAAAATTCGATGGTTTGTGTTTGGTAAAAAAGAATAATTTAGCCCCTGAAAACCACCCATCATGTTTCTTTGATCGAAAAAGAAATGTGGTGGGTTTTTTTATTTTCAGCAGGAAGCTGAGAAAACACAAATTAAAATAATAAAATATGAAATCAACAATCAAAACAATTCTGATCTTTTTATCCTTAGTCCTTATTGGACAAGCACAAACTATGAATAAAGGGAAAATTCTAAATCAAGGTGATAAACTTTATTCAGCCAACAACTCATTTTTTTTAAGTATAAATGCAGATGGCAATCTGATCATTACAGAGACCAATGGAAACTCGTGGGTTGCTTTGGAACTAAAAAAAGCTCCCGGATCAAACAACTTATATCCTTTAAAAAAGGGCGAAAATTATTATTTAATTCTTCAAACTGACGGACACCTTTGCATACGAACAGCAAATATGTTCAAATGGGGAGATAGCCAATTCGGAGACAGGGTTGTATTAGAAAATGACGGACGCCTGGTTCATTACAACGGCTCAAAAGTTTTGTGGTCTACTCCTTTACCAACTTCAAAATTCGTAATTGAAATGCTTGGCAGACGGGGAACTCTTGAATTTCCGGGGTTAATAAGTGCCCAACCTTCAACTGCATCCATTAAGCTTTATGGTCTTAAAGCAACTGATATGAAAGTTTATGCAGTTACAAACGGAACCTGGAGTAACAATGTGTTTTCTGCTCAATTAATGCAGGGAGAAAATCCGGCCGTAGCAGCCGTGTTACCTGGCCTAAATGCAAATCAAAATAAACTAAAAATAAAATTTACTACCGGTACATATAAAATCGTTGGAGTTATTACCCCCTCATTAAATTACACCCAATGGCTGGGTGGAGGAGCTTATTCACTGGTGCTTGGTTATAATTGGGGTGAGAAAAATCTATTTCCAGAAAATCCTTCTCAAGAAGTTTTTTCTACAATTATCCGTACACAAGAGGCAAGCAACAATAATGGAGCCTGGAATTATTCATGGTATGCGACACCACAGATTACAAATACCACTACCTATAAAGAACTCTCTTTGCTTTGGGACGGTTTAAATAACGAATTCGCATTGTATGCGCTTACAAATAACCCCGCCCGAAATAGCCAGGTGGCTGGTAATAAAATTGCTGCTTACAACTACAATGAGATAACAACTCAGCTATCTGCCTTTTTGCCCAATGCCAGCTATTTTGATTTTAAGGTAGAGCTGACTGCACTTTTAATTTCTGAGACTATGAAACGTTATCCTTCTCAACTATTTGTTATAAAATCAACCGGTCATGGTTTTCCTTTCGGGATAATGAATGATATATTATCAGATACCGTTGATATAAAAAGATGCCTGACCTGGGTAAAGGATCAGCGCGGAAAATCAATTGACTTATTAGACTTTAGCACAAATTGCAATAGCGGAAGTTTATTTAATATTCAGGCACTGGCTCCTTATACTGATTATTTACTTGCGAGCGACTTGACCAGATATCCTACAAATACTGATGACTATTCTACTTATTTCTCAGACAAAACAAAAACTGTTTCAGAGATAGGCGGTAATATGATGGTTAAAGAACTGGAGTATGCCAGAAATTGTCCTGTATGCTCAACGTTCCGCCTGCAAATTACACTTTTCGACTGTAAGCAATTTTCTACCATCCTTCAAAACATTGGCGGAACTAATGCTTTGGCAGTCTGCAAAAAAAAATTAGCCACTACCCCCACACTCTATTATACAGACGACAACAAACTGCAATCAGATTTCAAAACTTCCATCCCGGTATTGTTTCCGGCTTACACATTGTTTCAGCAGCATTGGGCCAGCTTTGCAATCCGCCAGGTAAACAACCGTACAATACTTGACTGGAGAACTGACCTTTCACAAGGAATGATATTAGACAGACAGAACTAATTTTTATTTAAGCTACCTGCAAAAAAAATTCCGGTTAACAAAGACCGCATTTTTTTAAAGTTCTCTTTGTATTTATGAGGATTGCAGAGGCGAAATTTTTTGGAGGTTTGAAGGAACTATTCTGAAATGATCATTAACTAACAAAAAACGGCAATTAATAATTCAAAAAATATTTATTCGCTGACGGCAGAATAAAAAAGGAGAAGCTGAAAACCTTGAAAAGAGTAAGCAAAAAATTCAATTAATAACCTATGAAAAAAATAAAGCTCACTTTAGTAATTGTCTTTTTACTAAGTATAACTATTGGATGTGATGATAATAAGCCGAAAGAAGAAAAAGATAATAAGAAAATAGAAAAAGAATTAGGAGAAGCAATAAACGAGGGATTAAAGAAGCCAAAATTTATTCCTCAATGTAATACGAAATATACTACTAATGTTTATCACCGCATCCTTGTAAAAGATTGCGGCAATATAACTAAAGAAGAAGCGAAAGAAATGTCAGATGGTTTAATAGCAAAGGCTAAAGAAAGCGCAAAAAGAATTTGTGAACTTAACCCGGAATGTAATACTCCGGAATTAGTAACCTATGAAATTATAAAACCTCCAACTTGTAAGGACCGGCTTCTTGAAGCGGATGTTAAGTTTACATTTATCTGCAAAAAAGAATAGCCTTTAGAAAATGGTTCTGTTTAAAAATATTAAAAGGTAAAGCCGAAGACCTTTAAAGCAGGCGAAAAATTAAAAAAATAAATTATGTCAGGATGTGGAGACAAACCTTTTACCGGAACTGCTAATGGGTTGGGGCATGGATATACCCAGGCTCAGGCAGAAGACAGCGCTAAAAGAGATGCTGAAAGCAGTGCAAACGCAACTGCTCAGAAAATTGTACAATTTGAACTATGTGATGACCCGAAATGTCAACGCAGGAGAGTCATAAACAGAACTCCTTTGAATACTAAAGTCATCTCCGGATCTGCTAAAATAAAATTTATAGTTGTTTGGTTTTTTTTCATACCAATATTTATTCCGCAATGGTCTGCACAGGCAAGCTCTGATTGGGAGGTTCATATAATCTGCTCTGAGTAGTTACTTTTTTAGCCGGATAGTTTTTTTGACAAAATTGCTTTGCAGCGGGGTTTTGAAAATTTGGTGTTCATACCAGGCATTATGTGTAATTTTTTTTTGGGTGAAGGGTTGGGGGAATTAATTATCCGTAATGCGGATGTGAAATTTTAAAATTCGGTGTTTATACTGTGGTTGAGGTGGGGATTTTTTTAGAGGTTTGCGAAATGAATTGGACGGATTGTGTGAGACTTAAAGTGAAATTAGGCGTAATTAAGCTGTGGAACGCCTTCACATTTATCTAACTTAGCAAAAGAAAGTTACTGAAAACTCCACCCGACAGCACAAACAATTAACTGATTGATATAAAACAAACATCTTTTCCAACATGAAGTCAATGGTCGACACAAAATATAGTGCAAAAACAAAATTCAATTTTATCGGAAAAAGCACAACCACTAAATTCTAATGGACCAATCATTTTCGGTTGATAACTTCAAGAAGATACTTTCCTATGAAAACAGAAAGGGAAGAAACCTTGAAAAAGAGTTCTTTCCGGCAATATTTGACGTTACAAAGGCAATCACTGAAATTAATAAGAAAATTCACACAAGACTTCTCGTTAAAACTGAGGACGATACAATCCTTGCAAAACTCAACGAAGATAAGGTCAGCAAAAAGAAACTTAAACAGGAACTAATAGAAAAGCAGTTGAGTGAGGTTAGTGAGAAACTTTTAGATCCAAAATTCAAGATTGCTATTTTAAAAGTAGAGACGGATGATAAGCCAGTTTACACTACCAAAGACACAGCAGAAAATTATTTCGCTATAAAACAATTACAATACAACGTAAAAAAGTCTTTCAAAGTAAAACAAGCAAATAGATTTGCCATTGTGAACCAAATTAATTCGCTGCTGAAAGATAATTTTCCCAAAATAGTTTTAAGAACTGATGTGAAAAGTTTTTTCGAATCCATCCCACACGACAAACTACTCGCAAAAATTAACGACAATCCCCTGCTAAGTTTTTTGAGTAAAAAACTTATTTGGAAAATTCTCAATGATTTTCTCGTTGAATCTAATGTAACGGGTAAAATTGGAATCCCTAGAGGAATAGGGGTCAGTTCTTATTTAGCAGAGTTGTACATGAGAGATATTGATAAAGAAATTTCTTCTCTGAAAGATGTTACTTACTATGCAAGATATGTTGATGACATAATTGTTGTTTTCACTCCAACAACAAATCAAAAATCTCCCACTTACGAAGGCCAAGTAAAAAACATCATTGAATTAGACTCTGGTTTGAAAATCAATCAAGTCAAGACAAATGAAATTGACCTTGTAAAAAGTAATGTAGCGCAAGAGTTAAACTTTTTAGGTTACCAATTTCAGTTTAAAGACTTAAAGTTTGTCCAAATTAAATTGACAAATGAAAAGCTGAATAAATATAAAAGTAGAATCATAAAAGCCATTCAGGAATTTAATACTCAAAGCAAATTTGATTCAAAAGGCGCCAGAAGAACCCTGATTCATCGCTTAAATTTTCTTACAGGCAACACTCGCTTAGAGAACAACAAAGCAAATGTTTTAGTTGGAATTTACTATACCAATAGTTTGCTTTCTGAACCATTTGACGATTTAATTACGTTGGATAGGTTCTTATCTGATGAAGTTGATGCCAATATTACCAATTTAGATTTACGGAGGAGGTTAAAATTATTTAGTTTCAAAAAGGGTTTTGAGAAAAAAAAGTTTGTGAACTTTAGCTCCAAAACAAAACGGATTAAATTGAGAGAAATCTTAAACACGTTGTAAGTCACAGCATGAAACGAAAAAAGACGCCCATAAACTATTCAAAGGAACGAGTTATTCTTTCTGATGTGTTACCATTTGAAATTCCAATTACTTACTCAAATAGACATTTCTATAATTTTCTTGTTAAGAATAAAATCAGAGTGATAACCAATCCTGATGGTTCAAAAAAAGTAGCTTGGCAGAAGGAGAATCCTTTCGTTGGAGAAATTTTAAAACTCTTGTTTGGTTTTAGGCAAGACAAAGTAATCCTAAATAACGAAATTGAAATTAGTGGTAAGTCCGACCTAAAGAAAATCCCATTTAGCTTCAAGATTTCTCACAAGGAAAATGATTTCAGAGACCTTACAATTATTCACCCAA
>JACMLS010000960.1 GCA_014379485.1 Bacteroidia bacterium
CATCTGCACAGAGTTTTCTCCGGTATGGATTTTTACATCTGAAAAATCTGCACCAATCTTATTGCCCATTTCTTGCTGCAGGTTTCCTGGCAATGACTGGCCGTTGCCTTTGTTTGATTTAATTCCCGATTCTACTTTTTGCGAAGCGATGTTTTCTGATGAGGGATTTTCTGTCTTTTTTTGAATCTGCACTCCCTCTTCTTCCTCATCTTGCATGCACATTACACTATCTTCTTCCTCATCTGTCATGCACATTACTTTATCTTCTTCTTCATCTTGCATGGGCTGAATTTTTTCGTCTTCGTCTTTCAACCGCATTACTTTATCTGCAACGTGATTTGCTTCTTGTTCATGCTCGTCCTCTTCCTTACCTATTTCTAAGGCAGGTTGAATTAGCATATTAGAATTATACTCCGGCTTTCTATGAAGCGGTTGCAGCATGCCCGTTAAATTTTAAAGATTTCCACCAACGTTAAATTACAAAATTTTCAAATAGGTTCTACCACTCTACAAAAATCATTTCTTTTTGCCAGGCAGATTTAACAATTGATATGCCCCATGGTAATTTACTGAGCAATACATCAAAGGCAGTGCGTTCTACTCTTAATGTCCAGCCGTTTGAGTCGTGAGAAAGTTTTCCTTCGCGTCTAACAAAGGCCTGGCGCATTCCCTCAGGAGAACTTTTTTTGAGGGCGCCCCAATGTTCTATAACCGAGTTTAAAAGATTTTCACTTTCTTCTAATTCTACAGCTGTTAACGATTCATATGCACCGAGTACGTCGGTAATTTCCATTCCGCAAAGCAATTTTTCCAACATTAATTCATGCTCTTCGGGTGGTTCTGTGCTTCCTGTTGCCAAATAATTTAACACGTAAACGGCTCTGCGCTGCATTTCTTCGTTTACAAATTCTTTGCCATCAATAAATTTTAATTCTTTAAAAAATGCCTGCAAAAATGGCTGTACAATTACCAGCCCCGCATTTTTTATGTAAATATCATCGTCAGGAAACGGCGATGTGTTCATTTCATTTTCAATTTTTTTCAGGATAGCTTCTGCCAGCTTTTTGTTTTCTGAAATTCTTTTTTCTTTGTCTTCTGCGGTTGCCGGCAAATCATTTTCTTTTCTTTTGCCTGGTTTTTTTTCTTCCCGCTCCTCTTGTTCAGCGTCTATTTTCCCTTCTTCTTTTATTGTTTCTTCTGACTCATCATCATTTTTTCTTTCGGATCTTTTTTCGTCATCCTGTTGCTTTTTTCCTGTTTTCTTTATTTCTTCTTCTGACGGCTCATTCCTGTTAACAGGCAACCCGTTATCTCCGGTGCCTTCAGCAATAAGCTTTTCAATTTGTGTTTTATTCTTTATAAGATCGTGCGATTGGATTCGCTGAGAAAAAAGTGCAGATTTCTGTTCTGCCGTTAAAGCCGGTGACGATGCTACAGAACGAATGATCTCGGGATAAAACTTATTTTGAGAGGGAAAAACAAGAAAAAATTCAGTTACAATAAAATTATTTTGGGTGCTGCATTGATCAAAAACTTCTGAAATAAAAGTTTTTTCGGGTGTTGTGTTGGGATATTCTGCATTTAAACTAAAAATATCTTTAAACAAATTACGGCTTTCTGTATTTCCGTTTTGCCATTTTATTTTTCCAAAAAAATGAATTGGATTATCAGCCGGAAAAATATAAGAAACAATGTTTTGTAAAAGGGGTATTGAAAACCGGGCTGCTAATCGTTTTACAACTGCGGGGCTCTTTAATTCGTTTTTAAGTTCAGAAATAAATGGGAGCGGATTTGCCTGCAACAATGTTGCGGCCATTTTTTCTATGCTGATACTTTCTTCTGTTTGTGCAAACCAGGGCAGATACCCGTTCTTAAGAAAAAATAATAGAATTTCTTTTTGATCTGTCTGAATATTTTTAATATCAACTTTCTGCCCGTCTTTAGCAAAAAAAATACTGTCGCTTTCATTTACGTCAGCACTTTCAATATCAGCACTAAATGAAACGGGTTGGCTGTTAATATTTACTGAATAGGAATTTCCGGCAGAAATATCTATAAAAAATAATTCAGAAAGCGTATCGTCCAGCTTCTTTTCAAACTCCTCAACAAAACCACTGTCAATGGAAGCGAAAGAAAAACCGGAGAGATCTACTTCGAGTTTATCTATACGAATTACAAAACCCGGCTTGTCAAATTTATCGAAGGTGCGCTCAATGGCGGGTAATATTCTTTTCTTTATTGCTTCAAGCGCTTGCTCTTGTTTTTCATTCACACCCTCCTGACCGGGAACTGTCATTTCCAATACAAGTTTTCCGATCTGGTGTGAACTGGCCATACATTACTTATAAAAAAATAATCTTTTGCATTATCCTCCAAATGTTTGTATTGTAACTTCTCCTATTGTTGAACGGCGAAGCACTGTAGTTGTACCGGGCACAACAATTTCAAACATATAAAAGAAACTATCTACACCTCTGAAACCGTTAACAGGAGCATAAACAAAAATGGGGTTAACACCAGAGCTGAATACGCGCACACTAACGTTTCCATATTGAGTAACATTTCCCGGATCGTTGGGGTAATTGGTTGTTGGTGTAAGCGCATAGTCTGCAAACGCCTTATCGGTGCCAACAGTTGTATAAGCTACTTTTACACCTTCTCTGTTTACAATATAGAGTCTAATTTCGTTTCCGGTAAATTCATTTTTCTCATACTCACATGCAGGCAACACATCAACAAGATATACGGGTACTTCTCCTGCATTACCACCAGAATGGCGGTTCATGAATAGACTTTCGCCATAAGCATAATCGCCGGGGCTGTATTGCGCGTAAAACGGATAAGCAATTACAGGAATTCCAAGATTACTAAGTTGTGTAGGATGCGGAATGTCGCACTCACAATCGCAGCAGCAAAGATAGGGTAAAGTGAAATCTGCAATTACCTGCGTTGGTTCGAGCTGAATTTTCTGAATAGGCACTCCAACTGCAAGCTGAAGACTTACATCTGAAAAGAAAAGAAGGTCTGCATCAATTGCGTGAATGGTATCTACATCTTGCGGTGTAAGAGATGCCTGAGACTGTAGTTGCGCCTTTTGTATTTCTTTCGCTTTTCTTTCGCGGCTCATATTCACTACAAAATCACGATCAGGAACATCTACTGCAGCAGCGTTTCCGGTTACTACCATAACATAGGTGTCGCCACGGTGCACACCTGCCTGGTGTTCCATACCCGGATTTTGTTTTAAGAAATTACTAAAGAGCGTTGGATCATTTTCTCTTACCTTTTGTAAACGGTATTGATACAAATAATAAATAGTAGAAAGATTGCGGCCATAAAGATCTGTAATGAGTTTTTCAAGCACACCCAATACCTCATCCATATAACGGCCAAGTGTAAAATACAACTCGGCAGAATAACGCGTTTTTAAATTGTGTGTAATGAGATCCATTAACTGATTAAAATCTACCTTAACATTAATGGCAAACTGTACAGCGCTAATATAATTCTGAATAAAGCCGGGTGTTGAATTAGGTACTGCCCCGGTATAACCAAAATTAAACTGAGAAATATCAAAAGGAAGAAAAGAAGTTGTTATTGTATTAATGGTGTTTAAAAGATTAAAAAGATCCTGGCCAAGAGCGGTAAGCACTTGTTGTAAATTACGTTGTGGCGCAAAAATTGGCGAGGGCGGAACTCCTGCATTACCTGTTGTTACACCAATTTGTGTTTGGGTAACTGAACCCATAAGACCTTGCGTTGTAGAATCTGCAACAAGCCTTGTAAGAAAGGTCGGGAATGATTTTACGGCAACGCGCTCTTTATCTATTGTTCCGAAACGATTAAACACTTCAGTAAATACTGCCCGCAGATCTGCATTGGCCAAAAGGTATTGGCTGCGCAAATCATCAAACTCGCAACGCTTGGTAATATCATCGAGGGGCGGACCACCTAAACGAAGCGTTACAATATTGAAAGGCAGGTTAAATCTTTTTTGAAGGCTTTTAAGTTCATTTGTAACGGCCACATAATTCTGACGCAGAGGAGTTTCTATACGAAGAAAATTACGCTGGTCCTGATCATAATACCAGGGTGTTTTTATTGGACCCTGATCATTTGCCTGAACTATATCCTGGTTACCATAAGCAAGAGGCAGCAGTCCTTTTGAAAAAAGACAGTGCCTGTTGAATTCAAAATTCCAGTTTTTTTCAAGCGTTGTGTTCAACTGAATATCTAACTCGTGTATTTTGTAATAATGCGGAATTGCCCTTTCGCTCAGCGGATCGCGTTTTTCATTACTAGGTGTAATAAATAACGGCTCTCCGAGTTGAGATGGTTGAACGGGTGTTGGATTTGGATTATTGATAATTGCCAGATTGAATTTGCTTAGCATAAGCACAATTCTTTTATGAAGCATTATTGTCCGATCGAGCACATCTTTTTGATGATTACCAACCTGCGCTGCAACAAAATAATGTCTGTATTCAGAAGGTTTACATGTACTTTCAACCGGTATCACCTCTCCTAATAAAAGATGGCGTGGAAAACAATCAAGACTCGGGCAACATTCTGACATAAGATCAAATGCCACATTGCGAAATTCGTTGTATGCAAGAATAATATCTTTAATAAAATCATAAAAATATTGCATACCCAGATATTTAGGGCCCGAAGATGTGCTTCCGTTTATAAAAGAAGACCAGCTGTTAAGTGGGTAACCCGCAAACGGATTTACATTGCCATAAACAGGTTCCAATATTGGCCTGAAGTCTACATACGTTTGCCTGAGTGCATCAAAAAGTTTTTCGTAAAGACCACCTGACCTTGTTGGAACAGAAGGGCCAATAAATTTATTTGCTTTAATTGCGTTTACATAATTTTCTGAAAACTTAAAATAATCTGAACTGTGTGCCTGTGCCGGATCAAATAACACACGACTTATAATTACTTCGGGCAGATCATATTTTTCGCTGAAAAGAAAAGTCTGAGAACAGGTACGCGGAAAAATAAAATTATCGAGATATAATTTACTTACCAATAATTTTCGAAGTGTAAAAATTCTTTCTTGTCCTTCATCGTCGCATCTTTTACCAAGGCATGATTTCTGATCATCGTCAACCATTTCAAGAAAGAGCATTACTACTTTATCATTAAGAAAACCTGTGGGGCTACTGATAGGCAATACTGTTTCGCCGGGTTTGGCAATATAATCAGGCGTAAGCATTTCAAACAACTGCACATCCTGCACACCGGTATCAGGATCAACAAAAGGAGCATAGGTACCTCCATCAGGAAGAAAATACTCTTTATACTGTGTAAGCAAACACTCACCCAAACTCATGAGATAACCTTGTGAGGTGAGACCAAGGCCCTTGGATATGATGAGCTCTAATCGTTTGGTTACAGGATTATTTCCGAGGCTTATTTCAAGTCCGCAGCATATACCATTGCCAATAAGTTTTGCCCGGGTAAGTCTGTTTTGTTCGTCTAAATACGCAACGAGTTCATTTAACTGAGAACTGGTTAGTACCTGGTTCCCTTCGAAAATGGGGTAAGAATTCAGCAATTGGCTCATGTCTTGTTTTTTTAAAAAGTTCCTAAAGCAGTTCTGTTCAATATTATATCGTTTCCAAGTGTGTCATTAGTATCACAATCATGCAGTCTTCCGGGCGGGTAAAGACTTCTTAATTGTTCAAGAATATCAATAAGTTCATTTAATGCATTTGAAAGAAGTAGTGGTCTTTTTATTTTTCTGCTGTTTTCAAATAACCAGCGTTTAAATCGCAATTCAAAAATGGCCATGTGCTCACAATCAATCCAGCAAATGC
>JACMLS010000961.1 GCA_014379485.1 Bacteroidia bacterium
CTTTTTGGCCTGGTGATCGTTTCAGCATTTTTTGGTGTTTTTAAACGCATGCATTCTAATTTTATTTATACAACTGATTCCACCATTCTTATTGTAATTTTTCTACTGTTGATCATAAATAAAATTGCTTTTAATGTTTTGTATCCCACTTACAGAACAACGCTCATGTTCTATCCTTTATTTGCAATTGTTATTACCTGTTTTTTTAGTGAAATTGTAAAAGCAAAAAAAATTGAGCATATTACTTTAAGCGTTCTGACTGTAGTACTGATCTTTAATTTTTGTTTGAGCATTAATTTTAAATCTGTTTTCGATTATCCTCAGCAATCTGATGCGAAAGAGTGTTTTGATTTTTTAAAATCCCAAAACGCAAAACGTGTTGGTATAGATCCGGAAGTATTTGGCGTTTTCACGAATTATTATCAGCTGACAAACTCACCTTATCCATTCTACGGTGAGTCTATCCACACCTACCTTCCCAATTCAATTGGCAAAGAAGAAAATAAGTTGCTTGAGTTTGACTACATAGTTGTAATTCCGCCCTATAACTTAAGTTATTATAAAAACAATTCAGTTAACCTGAAAAAGGTAAAAATGTTTCCAAATGTGCATACCGTTGTGCTTAAGGTGGAAAAGGGGAAATAGGTCAGGCAATAGGCAGTAGGGGTGCGAAATCCCCAATCCCTATTCGCTATTCACTATTCACTATTCCCTCGTCCCTCGCCCTTTTTTCACTACCTTTGCGCCCATGAATTTATTATCTGTAGAAAATCTCTCTAAGAGTTTTGGTGCGAAGGTTTTGTTTGAAAAAATCAGCTTTGGAATTAACCGTGGGGATAAAGTAGCTCTGATCGCAAAAAATGGCGCAGGCAAATCGACTTTAATTAATATTATTAAAGGAAAAGAAATTGGCGACGAAGGAAATGTGGTGCTGAGAAAAAATCTCATCATTTCTTTTCTTGAGCAGGAACCGGATTTTGATCAGGAAAAAACTGTTCAGCAAACCGTTGTTGATTCTAAAAACAGGATCACAGAAGTAATTGAGCAATTCAATATCTATTCTGAAAAAGCGTACACAGACCACTCCGATCATGTTTTAAACCGTTTAGAAGAACTGACTACACAAATGTCAGATCTTAATGCATGGGATTATGAGAATAAGCTGAAAGAAATTCTTTTCAGACTTAAGATCGTAAATTTTGAGCAGAAGATAAAAGAACTGAGTGGTGGTCAGCAAAAACGCGTGGCACTTGCAAGGGTACTGATCAACGAACCCGAATTGCTGATCATGGATGAGCCAACAAATCACCTTGACGTTGAAATGATCGAATGGCTCGAACATTATTTACACAACCGCGAAATTAGTTTGCTGCTTGTAACTCACGACAGGTATTTTTTAGATGAAGTGTGCAATAAAATAATTGAGATAGATAATCATAAATTATACTCTTATAACGGAGGCTTTCATTATTACCTTGAGAAAAAAGGCGAGCGCGAAATGTCTGAAGCCTCTGAATTAGAAAAAGCAAAAAATTTGTACCGCCGCGAATTGGAGTGGGTAAGAAAAAGCCCACGCGCAAGAGGAACCAAACAAAAAGCAAGAACAGATGCTTTTACTGATGTAGAAGAAAAAGCGAAAGGAAAAAAGGCAGATGTTAAAGTGGAGCTGAACGTAAAAGTTACGCGTCTCGGAGGCAAAATTCTTGAAATGGTTAATCTGAAAAAAGCATGGGGAGATAAAGTAATTTTAAATGGTTTCAGTTACACTTTTAAGAAGGGAGAGAAAATTGGTATTGTTGGAAAGAACGGAACCGGTAAAACAACTCTTTTAAATATTATTCTTGAAAAAGAATCGTATGATGCAGGCAAAGTGGTTACCGGAGATACTATTGTTTATGGTTATTATTCCCAGAGTGGAATGATCATGAAAGAAGACAAAAGGGTAATTGAATTGGTAAAAGATATTGCTGAATTTATTCCCTTGGCTGACGGCTCCAAGCTTTCTGCCACACAATTATTATCTCGTTTCAATTTTCCGCCCGAGGTTCAGTTTGGATTTGTGAGTAAACTGAGCGGAGGAGAGAAGAGAAGACTTTATTTAATGACCATTCTCATCACCAATCCGAATTTTTTGATTCTCGATGAGCCCACGAACGATTTAGACATTGCAACTTTACAGATCCTCGAAGAATTTCTTCAGGATTATCAAGGTTGCATCCTCATCGTATCTCACGATCGTTATTTTATGGATAAGCTTGTTGACCACGTTTTTGCTTTTGAAGGAAACGGAGTTATAAAAGATTTTCCGGGCAGTTACAGTGAGTATCGCGAATGGAAAGATGAGGAAGAAAAGAAAGAAAGCCTTCGACAGGCTCAGTCTGACAAAGAAATTGTTAAGCCGGTTGAAGTTGTAGAGAAAAAGGAAGAAGTAAAAATTGTTCCTGTTGTTGAATCTGAAAAGAAGAAAATTTCCTTCAAAGAAAAATTTGAGCTGGAAACTTTAGAAAAAGACATGGCGGCTCTCGAAAAGGAAAAGAAGGAAACCGAAGAAAAAATGAACGGAGAACTTCCGCACGATAAACTGGCAGAACTTTCTAAACGCTATTCTGAAATCAATTCTTTGCTTGAAGAAAAAACTTTCCGCTGGATGGAGTTGAGTGAATAAAAAAAGGCGCCACCTCTGACGCCTTTTCACCTTTTACCTAACCGTACTCCTCACTTTTTTCAACCACAATAGAAACAATAGAGCACATACAAGAATTTCTCTATTGTGTTCTATGTTTCTATTGTGGTTCAGAATTTCGTTTATTCAATTACGATCTTCTTAACCAAATTGTTTTTTCCCTGCATTACATTCAAAAAATAAACTCCTTTAGGCGACCCGGTAAGATCAATTGCTTTAGTGTACTCGCCTGAAAAATCTTTTAAATTTTCGTTATACACTTTCTTGCCATCTATACTAAAAACAGTAATGCTGGTGTTTCCTTTTTCTTTCAGGTTAAAGCTCAACGTAAATTTTCCGTTGTTGGGGTTCGGATAAAAATTCAGCTGATCTACTTTTAAATTATTTTCTCCTGTAAGATTTTTTCTTTGAGATTTAATTTCTTCATCGCTTGCATCTTTTATCTCTACTTTTTTTACGATGATCTTCAGAACTTTTTTATCGCCCTTCTCATCACTTGTTATATTTTCATCTTTAATAACAATCACTTTTTTTCCATCTCCTTCTTTAAATTCCATTCCCAAGTCTTTCAGTTCTTTTTCAATTCCATTTATCATTTCGTTAATGGTCACAGTATCTTCGCCGTTTCCATCATCAGTAATAATTATTTTTTTCATCATTTTGGCGTGAGAACCGGGAGGGCAGGGAACTATTACAGAGCCATCAGTATCCGGAACTTCAGGAATATTATCAAGGTCATCCAGGTTAACTACAATCGTTGAGTCCTTATTCATCCCATCATCGGTGATCACAATTTTTTTCATTCGCATTACTTTCGCGGGCGGCGTGGGTGCGCCAGGAACTTCCGGCACTTCCGGAATCTCCGGCAATGCCTGCATCTCAATTCCGTATTTTTTTAGCTCTGCTTCTGTAGGATTTACTAAGATCGTATCAAACACAACTTTTTTTCCATTTTCTTCTGAAACAGTTCTTATGTGAGTTGTTCCGTTTTTATCGTTCTTATTTACGTCTTTGGTAAGTGTAACATTTTTGGTTTTGCCTGTTTGTGCAAATGCAGCCCCTGAGATCAGAAGAGAACTGATTACGGGCATCATGATTTTTGATAGTTTGTTTTTCATTGGATTGATTTTTTATGTTTAATTTTTCGTTTTAATTGTTTGATGAAGCAAAAGTATTTCCATTATGGCCCAATTAAAGTTAAAGGCGGGTTAAAGCCGGTTAAGGAAAAGTTAAAGTCTCTTTGATTTCGTTAAATACCCGTTAAATTTGTGCCAATGAGTAACAAAGCCTATAAAACAATTGTCATACTGCTTGCTCTTGCGCTCATTTCATTTTTTACAATACAGGGCTTATGGATCAGCAATTCTTTTGCTGTTGCTAAGGATGAAATTCACCGTGCTACTTTTGATGCGCTTGCTGCGGCCTCTAAAAAACTGGCGCTAAGGAGCAATCTTTCTGACCTGAAAAATAATTTTGTTGTAGAAAGAGACGATTCAATTCCCGGAGGCAGATCTAAAGTGAGGATAGTGATGTCTTCTAATGAACATGATACAGATGTTAACACAATTATTCATAACATAAAACCTTTTATTCCGGTTCCTCCCGATGTTCCGGACGTACCGAATAGACTTCTTAACATAAATGATTCTGTTGTTTTTCTTGGCGCCCCTAAAGTAAAAAAGTACGTCATCCAGCAAAGAATAAATTCTTACTCGCATGATACGGTTCAGGAAGACATTGTTGGCCTTGTAGATAAAATGATGATGGAAGTGCGTGCCTTTGATGTGTCTCCATTAGAAGATATGAAGCCAGATACTTTAAAAGGAATTTTAACTGCTCAGCTAAGAGAAAAGGGAATTGAATCTCCGTTTGAATTTGCAGTTGGCAATGGCGCTAATAACGATTCAATTATTCTTTCTTCTTCAGGATTCGCTAAGGATAAAATGAAGGAGGCTTTTAGTTTCTCTATTTTTCCGGATAATATTTTGAAAAAGAGCGACAGGTTGGTACTATATTATCCGTCAGAAAGTTCGCTCGTGTTTTCAAGAATGAAGACATTGTTATTTTTAAGCGCTCTGTTTGCACTTTTCATATTAGGGTTATTTATTGTTACACTCCGGCTCATCCTCAAACAAAAAAAACTGACCGAAATAAAAAATGATTTTATTAATAATATGACCCATGAATTAAAAACGCCCATTGCAACAATTTCTGTGGCTGCCGATGCGCTCAAAAATCCAAAAGTAAAAGCTGACAGTGCAAAACTTGATTATTACTCTGCAGTCATTAAAGAAGAAAATAATAAAATGAACCGCAACGTAGAAAAAGTTCTGCAGCTTGCACTTACGGATAAAGATGGATTTAAACCTGAGTTTTCAGAAGTAAACCTGCATGAGCTTATAGAAAAATGCATTTCTAATTTTGAAGTATTGTTTGCCAGTAAGAACATAAAATGCGAGTTTTTTCCAGGAGCAACAAACTTCAGAATTAATGCAGATGCTTTTCTTTTTGAAAATTCAATCAACAACCTTATTGATAATGCGTATAAATATTCATCAGGAGAACCGGTTATTTCAATAAAAACAGAAAATAAGAACGATAAAATTTTTCTCAGCATAAAAGATAACGGAATAGGAATGAATGCGGAATTGCAAAAAAAGATCTTCGAAAAATTTTACCGCGCACAAACCGGAAATATACACGATGTAAAAGGATTCGGGATCGGCTTGACCTACGCATATAATATTGTGAAAGCGCACAAAGGAGATATAAAAGTTGAAAGTGAAGTGGGGAAGGGGAGCACATTTACGATTGAGATGCCGGTGAAAAATTAAGGCAAAACAATAATGAATAATCAATGATGAATGTTGAATTATGAAGTGAAGTAAATTACAACCAATTACCCAATTACAATTAATTACCCAATTACGTTTTTATGTCAGGAAAATTTCTGGAAGCTGAATGGAGAAAACTGGTGATCTTTAATTTTGA
>JACMLS010000962.1 GCA_014379485.1 Bacteroidia bacterium
ATTTTATACAACAATTCGTCGGAGGCCATCTGTTTTAATTCAATAGTTTTTTTATCTTGTCAGCTTAAATCAATTGTTATCTCAAAGTGGCGTTTAGGTTATCTTTGATTTATTCAATTGTTTATTCAGAACAAAATTAAATTAATTCTTTAGCTATGAGAATATTTCTGTTCACAATTTCCTCTTTATTTTTTTCAACATTTATTTTTTCTCAGCAAACTTTTATTAAGGGACGTGTGGTGGATTCCGGAACCAAAGAAGCTATTCCGGGTGTTTCTGTAAAATTTGACAGTACTGGAGTTGTAACTGATTTTAATGGCGAATTTGTAATTAGCGGGCAGCCAGGAAAAAAAACAGATCTTGAATTTAATTTTATTGCTTACGATAAGATCACGCTTAAAACACAATTCCCCTCTTCTGATACGCTTAAAATTGATGTGGGCATGAAGGGCATGAATGAATTGCTGGATGAAGTGGTAGTATCTGCCGGAAAATTTGACCAGAAACTTTCTGACGTAACGGTGAGTATGGAAGTAATAAAGCCTGCGCTTGTAGAAAATAAAAATACCACTTCGCTCGAGTTTTTTATGAACCAGGTTCCGGGCGTTAATACGTACGACGGACAGGTGAGTATAAGAAACGGAAGCGGTTTCAGTTACGGTGCCGGAAGCCGCGTACTCATACTCGTAGATGAAATGCCAATGATCTCTGCTGATGCCGGAGATATTAAATGGAACTATCTTCCGATAGAAAACATGGAACAGATTGAGGTATTGAAAGGAGCCGCTTCTGCTTTGTTTGGTTCTTCTGCATTGAATGGTGTGATCAATTTGCGCACCGCGTATCCTAAAGATAAACCCATGACCAATGTTACGCTCTACAACGGAACTTACAGCAAACCACGCAATGAAAAATGGGCTTATTGGCCCGATAAGCAAAATCCTTCTTACCGCGGAATGAATTTTACGCATTCAGAAAAAATAGGTCAGTGGGATCTTGTTTTGGGAGGACATTTGTTTGACGATGAAGGATTCAGGCAAGGAGAAACAGAAGTGCGGGAGCGGTTCAATGCAAATGTGCGCTATCGTTTTAAAAAAGTTCCCGGCCTTTCTGCGGGTGTAAACGTAAATATGATGGATTATAAAGGAGCGCTTTTCTTTTTGTGGGATTCTGCAACAAAGGCACTCACTCCGCAGCCAGGTACATTGCAGGCCTTTCATAACAACAGAATTAATTACGATCCGTTCATAGTTTATTTTACAGAGAAAGCAGGTAAACACAGTTTGCGCACCCGCTATTTCAGAACAGAAAACAACAACGATAAAAACCAGAGTTCTACTGCAGAATTGTATTACGCAGAATACCAGTTTCAGAAAAAATTTAAAAAGAAATTTACGCTCACCACAGGTTTGGTGTATATGGAGCAACAGGTTTACAGCGATAGTATTTTTGGAAGACACACTGGGCAAAATATGGCAGGCTATCTTCAGTTTGATAAAAAAATAAAAAAGCTCACGCTCTCACTCGGTTTACGTGCAGAACATTTCAGGGTTGACACTGCTGTTACAAAAGGTAGCATAGGCAACAAAATAAATAATCTTCCCGTTCAACCTGTTGTACGTTTTGGTTCCAACTATCAGTTATTCGAATATACTTTTTTGCGTGCATCATTTGGTCAGGGATATCGCTTTCCGTCTGGTGCAGAAAAGTTTATCAGTACAAGTATTTCTGCTTTAAAAATTGTTCCAAATCCATCTCTGCAGCCAGAAAAAGGATACAGCGCAGAAATTGGAGTTAAACAAGGATTTAAGATATCACGCTTCCGCGGATTTTTAGATGTGGCCGGATTTTATTCTGAGTACCGGAACATGATTGAATTTGTTTTTGGTTATTACGCACCGCCCGGTGTAAACGTTTCCAATCCGGTAATAAAATCTGGCTATGCAGGCTTTAAATCCATTAACATGGAGCGGGGTCGTGTTACCGGAATTGATGTTTCTGTTACCGGAAAAGGTAAGATTGGAAAAGTAGAAGTTGCCATGATGGGTGGTTACACATACTCAAAAGCAATCAATCCGGTTTACGACGCTGCGTCAGATACAATTTCTCCGGGAACGCTTGAAGGAAGCAATCTTTTAAAATACAGTAATAGAGTTTTATGGAAAAATGATCTTCAGTTAGATTACAAAGGATTTTCTGTTGGATGGAGCAACCGCTATAACAGCCGGATGCAAAACATTGACAAACGTTTTGAGCAACCTTTATTGTACGATCTGTTTCCAACAATTCCCATTTACATTTTACCGGGTTTAAAAGAATTCCGCGCCAAAGAACCAAAAGGATTCTGGTTCAACGATTTCAGGATCTCTTACAATTTTACCAAACAGTTTAAATTTGCGGTGATCCTGAACAATGCGTTCAATACTGAATATGCAGCAAGACCCGGTTATATTGCTGCACCACGCACTCTTGTATTCCAGGTAAACGTAAAAGTTTAGTTGTCAGTTATTCGATGTCAGTTAATTGTTAGTTCGTTTATAGTTATCTGTTTTTTCGTCGCGAGCGTTGTCCCGATAAATTATCGGGATGAAATGATTGTCTGTTGAAGTTTCCAAAACTATTAACTGACAACTGATAACAATCAACTATTTTCTGATCACTCTTTTACCAATTTTAACTTTTTGCTTGCCCTATTTTGATGTATCTTTGAAGTAGTGAAAAGAGTCATCTGCATAATTATAGTTTTTATTTACACCGTTTCTGTTTCCGGAATGGTGGTTCAGCAACGTTTTTGTGATAACGAATTAATTGAAACCGGTTTGGCCGGAACTTTAGATGATTGTTGCATGATGGCTTCTATGCCTGATTGCAATAAAAATTGTTGCCTCGAAAAATCTGAGATAGTAAAAGTAGAAACCGCCCACGAAAAACCCGAATCGCTTAAAAATTTAAAAATTGTTGCTCCTGTATTATTTCTGAATTCATTTTCTCAGTCTTTAAATACTATTTCTTTAACTCAGAATAATTTTTCTGAAGTTAAAATCTTACCTCAGAAAATTCCTTTGAGGTTATTGCATTCTGTTTTCAGGATCTGAATTACCTGCGGGTTCTTCGTTTTTTACGATGAAGAATTTTCCTTTTTATCTTCCGGAAATTAAAACCGCAACCATTCATACGAATGGCCCGTTTCAAATTGCAAATCTTTAAACAATTAAATTAACCGCGGAAAAATTTTCGCACAAAAAATTAAATAAAATGAAAGCTAAAAAAGTTTTAAGAGTGTTGTTATTACCAATCCTCTTGTTAATCGGTTCTGCAACATATGCAGGCAACGGAAATACAGTTAAATGTAACAACGATGCATGCAAGTGCGTAGATTGTTGCTGCAAAGATTGCAAAAGCTGCTGCGGCGATAAGTGCGACGGCAAATGCTGTTCAGACAAAGCAACCTGTTGCACAAAAGACAAATCTTGCTGCACAAAAGGAACTGAGAAAGGTGCAATAGGCGCTACTGATTCTAAAGATAAAAAAGCTTGCTGCAAATCAGGTGAGAAATCTTCTTGCACAACAACAACTACTACAACAGCAAAAGATAAAAAAGCTTGCTGCGAGAAAAAGTAATCAGTTAAGTCCGTAAGTCATTGAGTCCGAAGTCCGGTAGTCAGTGAGGTCGGAAGTTTTTTGATTGAAAATTAAAATCCCCCGTCTCCCGATCGCTATCGGGATTGGCGGGGGATTTTTTTTGAGTTTATTGTATGAAATAAATTTTTAATCTTCAATTGCCCTCACACCAGGCAAACTTCCGTTCTCAATATACTCCAGCAGCGCGCCGCCACCAGTAGAAACGTAAGAAACTTTTTCAGCAAAATGATATTTGTTTATTGCTGCAACAGAATCTCCGCCGCCAATTAAAGAGAAAGATCCTTTTGCTGTTGCTTCAACAATGGCTTCTGCAACTGCTTTTGTTCCGCTTTCAAAACTGCTCATTTCAAAAACTCCCATTGGGCCGTTCCACATAATTGTTTTTGAGTTTTTTATTACTTCGGCATAATGTGCTTCTGTTTTTTTTCCAATGTCAAGTCCCATCCAGCCGTCGGGAATTGATTCTATTGCGCATTCTTTTTTATTTGCGTCGTTGCTGAAATTGTCGGCTATGATTGCATCAGATGGTAAGTACAAATTCACACCTGCACTTTTTGCTTTTACCAAAAGTTCTTTTGCAGTTTCAAGTCTATCGTCTTCGCACAAAGATTTGCCTATGTGGCCACCTTGTGCTTTTATAAATGTAAAAGCCATTCCTCCGCCAATAATAATATTGTTGGCCTTGCTTAACAATTGTTCAATAATTAAAATTTTATCTGAAACTTTTGCCCCGCCTATTATTGCGGTAAAAGGTTTTTCTGCTTTTGTCAATACTTTATTTATATTTTCTACTTCGCCCGCCATTACAAATCCTAAGGCTTTGTGCTTCGCGTCAAAATACTTTGCAACTATTGTTGTGGATGCATGTGCACGGTGTGCAGTACCAAATGCATCGTTCACATAAAAAGTTCCGTGCGTTGCAAGTTTTTTCGAGAAATTCTCATCTCCTTTTTCTTCCTCTTTGTAAAAGCGAAGGTTTTCTAATAATAAAATTTCTCCGGCTTTTAATTCAGCAGAAAGTTTAAATGCGCTTTCAGAAATACAATCATCAGCAAATTTTACAGCGGTATTAAAAGTTTTTGAAAGCGGTGCAATCAAATGTTTCAGCGAATATTTGTCAACCGGCCCTTCTTTTGGTCTTCCGAGGTGAGACATTAAAACAACAGAGCCGCCATCAGACAGAATTTTTTTTATTGTGGAAACAGCTGCACGAATTCTCGTATCATCTGTTACTTCAAATTTGTCGTTGAGCGGCACATTAAAATCCACACGGATCAAAGCACGTACACCTTTAAAATTAAAATCTGCTATTGTTTGCATAAAACCTTTTTTTGATCCCGATGGTTATCGGGAGCGCAAAGATAAAGCTTCTCTTTTATTCACAATAAAATTTATTTTGTTGAATTTTTGAACCAGTAGTTAACAGTTTTTAAAGTCTAAAATGTTATTTTAGCCCCTCAAATTTATTCTGCCTCTATGCCATCATTTAAGGGACTGATCCTTTCCAAACTTCCTGCAGTTGGAACCACCATATTTACTGTAATGAGCAAACTTGCCACAGAACACAAAGCGATAAATCTTTCTCAGGGTTTTCCTGATTTTAATTGTTCTGATGAGTTGCTGGATCTTGTAAATAAATACATGCGCGCAGGTATGAACCAATATGCGCCCATGCAAGGCGTACCTGCTTTGCGCGAATCTATTTCTGAAATGATGGAGGGTTTGTACGGAATGAAATACGATCCGGAAACAGAAATTAATATTACCGCCGGCGCAACGCAGGCAATTTATACAGCCATTGCCGCTTTGGTGCGCGATGGTGATGAAGTAATTATTTTTGAACCTGCTTACGATTGCTATGGCCCCGCTGTAGAAATGAACGGGGGCAGAGCAGTATATGTACAGTTAAAACAACCCGATTTTTCTATTGACTGGAATGTGGTTAAAAAAATGATCAACA
>JACMLS010000963.1 GCA_014379485.1 Bacteroidia bacterium
CAACCACGTCCCTGTATTTTATTTTCCACACATAAACGTCTATCTGAACTTTATCTCCTTTATAAGTGCCGTCCCAACCCTGCTCCGTATCATGCGTTTCAAAGATCAGTTCTCCCCAACGGTCAAAGACCTGAAACTCGTAGTCCTGTACACCAAAAACAAGGGGTTTAAAAAGGGGGTTTACATCGTCGTTGTTAAAGGGGGTAAAAGCATTAGGGATCCAGAACCTGTACTCGGGAATAATTTTTATTGGAACATACGCTGTATCAGGACAACCGAAAGAATTTGTTACAATTTGCATAAGGTTAAAATCTCCGTAAGTTGTATAGGTGTGTTGAGGAGATGGAACTGTATCTGTTCCGCCATCTCCAAAAGCATAAAACCAATTAACAACACCGCCACTGCTTGAGTCTGTAACAACTACCCAGGGCTCTAAAATAGAAGTGGTAGTTGGTGCAGCAGAAAAGCCAGCAAGCGGAGAAGGGGCCACAGTGATCATATTGGGAACTGTAAACGTGTTTGTGGCTACACAACCTGTTGTTGTTGTAATGGTAAAAATTACGCTATAAACCCCAACGTTAGTATAGATGTGCGTTGGATCTTGTAAAGTCGAAGTAAAACCGTCTCCAAAATCCCACAGATAAGTTGCCGGAGTTGCAACAGTGCTGCTGTCGTAAAACTGCACAAACAAAGGCGCACAACCTGCTATTGGACTTGCATTAAAATCTGCAATGGGAATTGGGTACACATCAACACTATCTACAAAAGTGCCGGTGCAATTATTTTCTGCAATGGTTAAACTAACCGGAAAAGTACCCGGCTGATTGTAAACAATATTTGTTGGGTTTTGAAGAGAGGAGTTTGAGGGACTTGCGTTTGCACTGAAGGTCCAGCCAAAAGTTCCGCTGCCAATAAAATTTCCGGCGGCAGTAAAATTAAAACTGTTGCCGGTAATGCATTGCCCGGGTGGTACAACAAAATTTGGCTGAAGCAAAGGGTAAACCTGAAAAATTTGAGTAGTAGTATCTGAGCAACCATTAGGATTTACAATAAGTGTAACTGTATAAGTGCCGGGAGCAGGATAGGTATAACTGGGCTGAAAGAGGTGAGAGGTATCAGCAAGGGTTGTTGGGTCTCCGAAATTCCAAAAATAAGTAAAGCTATTATAACTTTGATTCGTGAAATTTACATTCATACCAAAACAATAAGTTGTTTGGCTTGCAATTGCACTTACAGTTAGTCCTGGACAATCTACTACATTGAACTGAAAATCGCGGTGATGTGTACCAATAAGTACACCGTTTCTCCATTCTTCCACACACACACCAACTACCCAGGGACCATTTATATCGGGCACACCGTTGAGTAAACCGGTTGAGGGATTTATGTTTATTGCAGGTAAAGAACTTAAAGGATAAGAACCGCTGAATGGTGAAATGAATGGAACTGTTGGATAAGGTGGTGGCGCCGCATTAAGAGGGCAACTTGCGGGAGGAGAAGGGCAGGCAGAACTGGGACTTGGCGGTGTTGGAGGCGAAAGAGGATTTAGTGAGCCACAGCAGGGGTCAAGACCATTAAAGGGATCGCAAAGTGAGTAAACAAGAGAATCGCCGTCAGGATCAACGGCCACATGATCAAAATTTATAGGATAGCCGTTGCAGATAAAAATTGGTGGAAAATATTTAAAACGTGGTTCTGAGTTTACAACTGCAACTTCTGGGCCCGGAATGTGACAGAAGTAGGTAGATCCTAAATAACCCGGCGTACTGAGATTTAAAATAACATTGGTGCGGCAACAGAGCTGGTACGTTAAAGTGTACCCGCCAAAGGAAGGAGGAAGATTTGTGTTGATATTATAAACGCCTTCTTCTACGCACACATCATTAGGTGGTGTGAAACAGGCACTGTTTATAGAAGGGGGAATGTTGGTAATAACAGGCGGAGATAATGCAAGTGTCTGCACAAGATTTCCGCTAACATCAAAAACAAAAACATACGCGGTATCTTCAAGCGGCGGAATACCATTATAACAATCGCGGTAGACCTTAAGTGTTATTGCATAATTATTTCCGCCAAGGTTATCGTAGTAAATTTCTCCCCCTACAACATGCGAAGAGAAATTTTTCTTTGGACAGAGAACAAATAAGAATAAAACTATTAACGAAATTTTTTTCAATCTGTTTTGCTTTTATGACCGGAATTAAGTGGAAAAATTCGTTCGGTCTGAAACAGCGGGGGAGATAAAAGTACCCAATTATTTATTGCCGCGCAAACCGGTTTTTATAATTGGTTATCTCACCACGGTAACATGGCCAACGTGTGTATGCTCATTCAGATCTACCACATCCCTGTATTTTATTTTCCATACATACACATCTATCTGCACTTTATCTCCTTTATAAGTACCATCCCAGCCTTCATTTATTTCATGCGTTTCGTAGATCAGCTCTCCCCAACGGTCATAGATTAAAAACTCATATTCCTCCACTCCATAAACTACAGGTTTAAAGATGGGGTTAATATTATCGAGATTAAAAGGAGTAAAAGCATTGGGAATCCAGAAAGTGTACTCCGGAATTATTTTTATTGGAAGGTATGCAGTGTCTGGACAACCAAAAGAGTTTGTTACAATTTGCATGAGGTTAAAATTTCCGTAGGTTGTGTAGGTGTAATGCGGATTGGGAACTGTATCTGTTCCCCCTTCACCAAAAACGTAAAGCCAGTCTACAACTCCGCCGCTGCTTTGGTCGGTAACAATAATCCAGGGTTCAAAAACAGAAGTTGTGGTTGGTGTTGCGGTAAAACCTGCAATGGGCGATGGGTTTACGGTGATCATATTGGGAACCGTAAAAGTACTTGTTGCCACACAACCTGTTAATGTTGTAATGGTAAATACAACAGTATACACACCCACGTTTGGATATATATGTGTGGGGTTTTGTAATGTTGATGTAAACCCGTCTCCAAAATCCCAGAAAAATGTTGCCGGAGTTTCTACTGTGCTGCTATCATAAAACTGAACAAATAAAGGGGCGCAGCCGGTAATGGGGCTTGCATTAAAATCTGCCACAGGAATCGGATAGACTTCAACACTGTCTACAAAAGTTTCTGTACAACCATTTTCTGAAACGGTTAAACTGACCGGAAAAATTCCGGCCTGGTTGTAAACTATATTAGTTGGATTTTGCGCAGAAGAAGTAGAAGGATTTGCATTGGGTCCGAATACCCAGGCAAAAGTTCCGCCTCCCATAAAATTTCCGCCGGCAGTAAAATTAAAACTGTTACCTGTAATACATTCTGGCGGAGGCGAAACAAAACTTGGTTGCAGTAATGGATATACCTGGAATGTTTGTGTTGCGGTGTCTGCGCAAGGTGTATACGGATTTACAATTAAGGTTACTGTATAATTTCCGGGTGCGGGGTACGTGTAATTGGGTTCAAATGAATGAGAGGTGTCTGCGGTTGTTGTAGCGTCACCAAAATTCCACAGGTAAGATGAGCCGTTAAAACTCTGATTATCGAAAGTAACATTGTAACCAAAACAATAAGTTGTTTGCCCTGCAATTGCACTTACAACAAGGCCGGGGCAAGCTACTACGTTGAATTGAAAATCGCGGTGGTGTATACCTATCAGTACTCCGTTTCTCCATTCTTCTACACACACACCAACAACCCATTGCCCGTTTACATTGGGCACACCGTTAAGCAAACCGGTACTTGCATTTATGTTTATTGCCGGAAAAGAACTTAAGGGATAGGAACCGTTGAATGGTGCGCTGAATGGAACAGGCGTATAAGGCGGAGGTGTGTTTACTGTTGGGCAACCGGCAATACCGCTGTTTACTGTAGGACAAGCGGAGCTAAGACCATTAAACGGATCACACAAAATATAAGCGAGTGAATCTCCGTCAGGATCTGAAGCAGAGTGATCGAAATTGATGGGATAACCATTACAAATAAAAATAGGAGGAAAGAAACTAAAGCGCGGGCTGCTGTTTACCGCAACAACTTCGGGGCCGGGAATGTGTTCCCAATACGTTGTGCCTACACTGCCCGGACTAATGAGGTTAAGAATGGTTCCGTTTCTGCAGCAACGCTGGTAGGCAATATAATATCCGCCCGTAAGGGGAGGCAAATTAATTGTCATTTCATAAATACCTTCTTCAACACAAATTCCTGTAGGAGGTGTAAGGCATGGGTTGTTGAGTGTTGGTGGAACGTTGCTGTGCGAGGGTGCGGGAAACTGATAGATCTGTACAAAATTAAAATTAGCATCGTAAATAGAAAAATAGGGTGGAGTAATGTTGCCCGCTCCGTCTACCAATCCATCCAGCGGGGGTATACCGTTAAAACAATCGCGGTACACTTTCATGTGAATTTTATAGTTTCCACCGCCAAGAAAATCATAAAAAATTTCTCCGCCCACAATGTGAGTAGAGAAATTTTTCTTTGGAAAAAGAACAAATAATAATAAAACTATTAACGAAAACTTTTTCAATCTATTTTCCTTTTATTACCTGGAAGTACCTCGAAAAATTTCTGCCGTCAGAAATTGTAAGTATGTAGTAGTACACGCCATCTGCAACGTCAGGCACCCAGTTATTAGTATAATTTGCATTCTCATAAATTTTGTTGCCCCAGCGGTTATAAACTCCTATTGAACTGTTCGGATATTTATCTAGGTTTTTAAAATACAGTGCGTCGTTTATTCCGTCTCCGTTAGGGGTTATGATATTCGGAATGATCAAAGCACAATCATCTACCACAACCAACACGGTATCGTTATCAGAGTTAAAACACTTATCTGTTACAGTTAAAACAAAAACACCACCCATTTGTGTATTGTTTATTCCTGATTGCAGCTGAGTAATCACCAGCATAGAATCTATGGTTGTATTAAGCTCTGTCCAGGAAAGTAAATAAGGCCCATATCCACCAGAAATTAATGTTTGCACACCTGCAAAATCGCCGGGACAAACTGTAACATCTGCAAGCGCGGTTAATACCGGCATGCTGCTTAACACGGTAACAGTAGCTGTGTCTTTATCAACCGGGCTTCCGCAATTATCAGAAACCGTTACAATATAATCTGTAGTAGTGGCAGGCGAAACATTTTTTGTTTGTCCGTTACCAAGGCCCAGGTTCCAGTTGTAAGAAACCAATCCGCCGCCACCGGTAGAGTTTGCAAACAGAGATGCTGATGTGCCTGCGCAAATAGTTGTATCGTTTACAGAGGCAACTATAGGCATTAGATCTTGTATGTAAACTACCAGCGAAAATGGAATCTGGTTGGCACAAGGATTAGTAGTGTCAGGCGGAATTGTAATGATAATTGTTTCGTTTCCTTCCGCGCTTCCGTCATTGCCTGCTGTTATAATTAAAGCTTGCACCGTTCCGTTTGCCGGAAAAGAAACGGAGCCGGTAATTGCCGGCGAATAATCTGTACCACCAGTTGCTGTACCGGTAATTGAGTAGTTGAATGTTTCAGGAATAGCCAGGTTATTTCCGCCACGTGTAAATACAATTCTTAATGTATCACATCCTTCAGTCATAATTGTATCAATCGGATCATTCATCACATCTCCGTTTACAGAAATGAAATTTGCTGTTCCAACCTGAACTGTAATTGTATCAATAACCGGTCCTTGTCCGCATGAATCTGTAACAGAAATAATATAATCTGTGGTGCCGGTTGGGCTTATGGTTAAAGTAGGTGAGGTTCCGACAGTAGATCCGCCCGTGCTCCAGGTATAATTAATGGTTCCTCCGCCTCCGGTAATGGTTGGCGTGAGTACCATGCTGGTGCCTGAACATAAAAACGTATCCTGCGCCACCACTTGTATCGGATCAAGATCTTTTATGTAAATCGTATACGTGAGTGTTTGAAGTAAACCACAAACGTTTACCTGTTGCACAAGTGTTAAGGTTATAGATTCAATGCCTTCTGTTAGCCCATCATTAATAGCTGTAATAGGAACGATGAGTGTATCTGCACCTGCCGGAAAAATAATGGTATCGTTTATTGTAGTGTAATCAGTTCCGTTTATTGCAGTACCAGTAATTGTAAAATTAAATGTATCTGCAGTTGCAGAAAGGGCGGTTGGGCGGATAAAAATAATATTTGCGCTTCCGCAACCTTCATAAAGAACTGTATCGTTATTACTGAACTGAACGTCTGATGAAATGGCAATGGGGGCAGAGGTTGTAAAACTTCCTGTTTCCAGAAAAACGCCCGCATCAACAGCGCCGTCCAAAGCATCAGCAATCATTAATTTTATGTGATAGGTTTCTCCGCAGATTACAGGATATTTTGCCTGCATTACTACTGTAAAACCATCGTATTGTACAGCGGGGCCATCAGGCGCAGTTCCGGTTCCGCTTCCATCTCCGTTATCTACATAATATTGAGAGTTGTTGGTAAGGTTTACATTTAATGCAGTAACAGGCGTAGAGGTGCCCGGAAGCAAAGCGATATTTGTGGGTGCGAGAGGAGTAGAAACTCCGCTAAGCACAAAAGCAAAAACATCTGCAAAACCACCTGTAACCCATTCCATGTATTCTTCTGTACCAAAAGAGTAATTGAATTTTACAGTATCTGATTGAGGAACAAAATCAAATTCAAGAATGGCAGCGTTAAAAGTAGTTGCGCCTGCAACGCCTGTAAGGTATGCGTTTCCGGGTTGTCCGTTATCGCAGCCTGCACCGGTACTGTTATTAGGTCCTTGAGGTCCCAGGCCTGCGCCATAGGTTGGATCAACCGCCATAACTGTTCCGGTTGTCATAACAATTCCGGTACCAATACCCATATTGTTGGTGCCTGTTACCGTAAAAGTTCCGAGTGCGTTTGCATAACCCGTATAAGTTATGTTAGATGCAACAACACCACCACCGAGTAAAACGTTTTGAATGGCATTAGTGGCCGTTGTAACTGTTGTGGCCAATTGAGCAAAAAAAGATGAGCTGAAAAACAGCAGGAGGCTTGAGAGTAGTAGATTTTTTTTCATGGTTGTGCTATGAATTGATAATTAATCTATTTGTTTATTGAAATGCTCGCTGGTAAAGATAATATGCCCAAAAGACAGAATTGGCAAAAGTAAAACAACAAAAATTCTGATAGGTTTTTTCATTGAACAATAGATTGGGCCTGACGAAAAACAAATATACCTTAAAATCAGCCATTTCGCAAACAAAAGTGGAGATAAAATGTTGGTAAAATTGGCAATGGAAAGCCCAAAAAAATCGTAATCTTACATTCCTAAAAAGCAGCAAATTATGGAACTTAAGCACATTCAGAATTATGTACAGGCAAATAAACAGCGTTTTCTAGACGAATTGTTTGAATTATTAAGAATACCCTCAGTAAGCGCCGACCCTAAGTTTAAGGCAGATGTATTGAGAACCGCCGAAGCAGTAAAAGAAAAATTAGTGGCTGCCGGTGCAGATAAAGTAGAGGTTTGCCCTACAAAAGGATTCCCAATTGTTTACGGAGAAAAGATCATTGACCCCAAATTGCCAACCGTTTTGGTTTATGGCCATTATGATGTGCAGCCACCAGATCCGTTAGACCTTTGGACTTCAGGCCCCTTTGAACCTGTTATTCAAAAAACAGCGCTACACCCTGAAGGCGCCATTTTTGCAAGAGGAAGTTGTGATGATAAGGGACAGGTATATATGCACGTAAAGGCTTTTGAGTATATGATGAAAAACAATTGCCTGCCCTGCAACGTAAAGTTTATGATTGAGGGCGAGGAAGAAGTTGGCTCGTCTAATCTTGGCATTTATTGCGAGCAGAACAAAGAAAAATTAAAGGCCGATGTAATTTTAATTTCTGATACAGGTATTATTGCCAACGATGTGCCTGCCATTACAGTTGGTTTACGTGGCTTGAGTTATGTTGAGGTAGAAGTGACCGGCCCAAACCGCGATCTGCATTCTGGTTTATATGGTGGTGCAGTTGCCAATCCTATAAACATTTTGTGCGAGATGATCGCTAAAATGAAAGATGAAAACAACCACATTACAATACCCGGTTTTTATGACGATGTAGAAGAACTTTCTGCAGAAGACAGGGCAGAGATGAACCGCGCCCCTTTTAGTTTAGATGAATACAAAAAAGCGCTGAACCTTGGCGATATACATGGCGAAAAAAGTTATACTACTATAGAAAGAACTTCTATACGCCCAACGCTGGATGTGAATGGAATCTGGGGTGGTTATACAGGAGAAGGAGCAAAAACAGTAATCGCTTCAAAGGCATATGCAAAGATCAGCATGCGTTTGGTTCCGCATCAGGATAATGATAAGATCACAAAAATGTTTCAGAATTATTTTGAGAGTGTTGCCCCGAAATCTGTAAAAGTAAAAGTTACTCCGCACCATGGTGGCGACCCGGTTGTAACGCCTACAAATTCGGTTGCGTACAAGGCCGCTTCTACTGCTATGGAAGAAACGTTTGGTAAAAAACCAATTCCTATCAGAAGCGGGGGCTCTGTGCCAATTGTTGCGCTGTTTAAAACTGTGTTGGGTGTTGATTCTGTGCTGATGGGCTTTGGATTGGATAGCGATGCTATACACTCACCTAATGAGCACTACGGGGTTTTTAATTATTTAAAAGGTATTGAAACTATTCCTTTATTTTTTAAGTATTATGCTGAGATGAGTGCGAAATAAAAATTGAACCACAATAGAAACAATAGAGGAGGTTTTTTTATGTGTTCTATTGTGGCAAAAAATCAAAACTTCTTATGAAAAAGATCATTTATTTTATTTCTGTTCTGGCTGTTTTCAGTTCCTGCAAAATGAATTTTGAGGCTCCTAAGGTTAGCCGTACGGATGATTTTAAGATCACGAAAATGACACCGCAGGGTATTGAAGCTGAGATTACAGTAAACATAAAAAACCCGAACGACCAGAGCTTTAAAATTTACAGGTCTTATTTTGATCTGACTTACCAGGGAATTGCATTAGGAAGAGCATACATGCACAAAAAAGTAAAGGTGCCGGCCAACTCAGATCAGAAACACACGTTTGTACTTAAAGGTTCTTTAAAAGGGGTGTCAATGGAAGATATGACCAAACTTATGAACGGAAAGGCAGGCACATTGGAAATTGACGGCAAGCTTAAGGCCGGAAAATGGTTTTATAAGAAGAAGTTTGATGTTAAACACAAGCAAAAAATTTCACTCTCCAAATAAATAGTTTATTTTAGCTTTCTGAATAGGAGAAAACACCTAAAAAATGAAAGCAAACATTTGCCTTTTAACCACTTCGGTTTTGCTTTTTCTCTGCTCCTGCAATTTTTCTTATTTGCCTGAAAAAACGCATTTTTCTCTTCCTAAAATTACCACGGCGCCAAAAGTGGTTCTTGAAAAAATAAAGATAGATAAGGCCAAAAAATACAGGAATAAAGAAGAGATCACACTCTCTAAATTCAGTAAAGGAAAACTTGACCTGGAGTTTACAACGGCTTTCTCTTGCGGGCAATTTGATACGGTGAGCACTGTATTCACCAAAACCACATTCTGGCTAACACTTAAAAACAAATTTCCGGATAGTACTTTAACCTGTAAAGATGCCTGTTTTTACAATGTAAAACTCACCGCCTCAGGCCTTGCAGAAAAACCAAAAAAGATTCTTGTCAACTATCATGAAATTGGTAAACAAAATAAACCTTTGGCCAAAAAACCTGGCTCTGTTGTAAAAATTACCAATAAATTTTAATTTCTTCTCTTCCTGTTTTTCTCCTGATCTTTGCATCAACGCTGAGTGACTTTTCCTGATTTCTCCAATGAAAATTTAAAAACCAAATCTGCTAAAGCAGTAGAAACGCCTACGTTTCATCACCATCATTAACATTTCAATCTTGAAAACTTTTGATTTAGACGAAACCCTGTTGATACTTTGTTCGTAAAATTATACTGTGAAACCTATGCTAATAAAATACGTTTCATTAATAAAAGCCTTCCCATGACCGACATTTTACTTATCCAGTCCTGCCAAAAAAACGAAAGAAGCGCCCAGCGCCAGTTGTTTGAGCTGCATTATGGCCGCCTGATGAGCCTTTGCATACGCTATGCCAAAAACCACGAGCAGGCAAAAGATATGCTGAGTAAAGGTTTTGCAAAGATCTGCCTTGATATTTCTGAATTTACCAAAGAACAGGATTTTGATAATTGGATGATGAAAAAAATGGTTGAGTTTGCTGTAAATTATTTGCGGGAGCGCCGCCAGGAATATTTTATTACAAGTACTGTAAGAATTGCAGAAGAAACCATGACTACTGAATTTGATCTTTTTCATCAGGAAATTGAGCCAGATGAATCCAGGCTAAGTGCGCAGGATTATATTAAAGCACTTCAGATGCTGCCGCCTTCCTTTAGGGCAGTTTATAATATGAGTGTTATAGAAGGATATTCAGACGACCAGGTTTCTCAGAATTTAGAGATTTCAGTAGATACCTGCAGATACAATCTCAGTAAAGCAAAATCGGCATATTATAAAAACCTTCAGCAAATACAATCAGCAGCATGAGCAAGAACGTAACCTATAAGTTAAACGAAACCAATTTGCGCGGGGTGCTTAGCCACTTTGAAATTGGTTTTGACGAAACGCACTGGATGGAAACTGAAAAAAACCTGGAAGCGCTGGGTCTTCAGAAAAAAACATCTGTTACAGCAGGCGCAAAAAAAATATTTTTGTTTGCCGGCCTGGTATTATTAGGCGGCGGTTTAGTTGCTTTTATTAATTTAAATAAGAAGCAAAACAACAGTAATTTTGCAGCTGGCCCAAATCAGGAAAACGTGATTGTTGAAGGTACAGAATACAAAGGCCTGAAAGTATTAAGCGATCTGCCAGAAATTTTCTTTACCCGCAAAGCAATAGAAGCACCCGTTGCAATAACAAACGATACAGCAACTGCACCAACGCTTATTGCAGAAAATATTCCCACAGTTAACGTACCAGAAAAAAAGGTGGAAGAGAATATAGTTGCCAAAAAGAAAGAAGAAGAAAAAATTGTTGTGGAGAAGAAGGTTAAGAAAGAACCAACAGAGGTAAAGGAAACTAAAAAGAAGAAAAAGAAAAAGAAAAGAAGACATCAATCTTCGGGCGATGGAACTACGCCTGTAATAAGATCTTCTGCGGGTGATGATGATGTGATCATTGGGGAGTAAGAATTTAAATCATTAAATAAATTATAAGGTTCGGGTTTTCCGGACCTTTTTTTATGAATTCTTTTTGAAACTGGTCCATAGCACATTGAGATAAAAAATAAAAATATCAGATGAATGTTCTTTCGCTGTGCAACTCTGTGTTCTCTTTTACTCTTTGCTGAATTTTTGCTTTCCCCTCAATCAAATGTAAATTTCAACAAGAACTTTCTTCTCCGTGCAACTCCATGCCCTCTGTTCCTCCGTGCTAAATTTTTCCATTCTGCTCAAGCAAATGCAAAATTGCACGAAGAATTTTATTTCTCCGTGCAAGTTTTGATTCTTCACTCCCCAGTGATGAATTTCTTTTTTCTTAATCGCAATGATTGGCACACAAAGCAAAATCGTCCAGCTTGCCGTCGTAATTTGCGTATACTGTTCTTACTTTTGTTTCGTCTGTTACTTTTTCTTCAGGCAGCAGATCTACCTGCAGGTAGAGTGTAAACAGGTCAACTGTTTTTACATTGTCGGGCAGTGTGGTGTTTACTATCAGTACTTTGCTTGAGTAGCCTTTTTTGGTAAAGGTAAAAGTGTAAACCTCGTTGCGCTTTAAGGTAACGTATACCTCTTTACTTCTTTTAAATGAAACGGTGTCTGTTTTTTTTCCGTTTTGCGAGAGAGAGATGTTGTAGTCATGAATCATCTTACCTTCTGCTTTTACTTTAACATCAAATGCAAAAACCGGATCGTCATTGGTTTGCGCGTTTAATCCTAAAGTGAAAAAAAAGAACAAAGCATTCCACAAAAGAAGCAGCAATTTTTTTTGCGTGCTCATTTTTATAAGGGTTTAAATTAATTTTCGAAAAAATAATTCAGAAAAAGTTAAGCCACAGATTACACTGATAGGGTGATCAGAGAAATTTGTTGCAAGCTATTGCACTTTTAAAATTTTCTTCAGAGATACTGATCTCCGGAAATTTCATAAGAGAAACCTTCTATAGGCACAGAATAAAATTTGTAAGGCTCTCTGTATTATTGTACGTATAATTCGCGGCAAGGGTTACTTTAAAACCGATAAAATTCAAAATAAAAAAATGATTTCAGGAATTTTTCAGGAAGAAAGAACTAATTGCATTTAACTAAGTCTTTACCAGTTTAAAACTTTTACCGTTGCAGGTAACAAAATAAATTCCCGCAGAAAATTCATGCGTAGAGATTTCTGTTCTCCCGTTTTTTATCTGTGAAGAGACCATCATTTTTCCGTCTAAAGAAAAAACCTGTGCAACAGAAGTGTTGTAGTCTTTCTTTGTAAGTATGATTCTATCTTCGGTATAAACAAAAGAAAGATCTTCTGGTAAAGATAAATTTTCATTCACAGAAAGTAGTCCATTGAGACTGAGATCATCAATATACAAATACCTGCACTCCATGTTCTGACAAGGAAATTGCGTTCCGGCCAGGTAATCAAAGGTCATAAAATAAACTACTAATGAATCAGGATTTACTCCCGGCATCAGTTCATTTATATCTACATTAAACTGTGTCCATGTATTGGCAAACGGAAGTTTTTTTTCTGCGTATGCAACGCTGTCAATTTTGTTTTGTGATGAATTCCATTTTTTAAGAAGCACTTTTACAATGGCAGAATCGTTAGCCACTGTGTCGATGTATTTATACCAGCCTTGCAGTTGTGCCGGTTTATAGGTAATGGGTGTTCCTGCTTTAACCCAATCAAATAACAAGGTAAAGTTAGATGCATCACCGTTAACCATCATACCCGGCGAATAACCGTACCAGGTGTTTATTACAAAAGAGTAATTTCCGCCATGAGCATCAGAACTCTGGCCTGTTTTTGTGCTCCAGTAGCTATCCATGTTCCAACCAGAAGGTACAGTATCTGCAGGAAGAAAATCATAGTTTTCCATTCCACCGTTTAACATCTGTGCGTTTGTAGTAAATGAAAACGCAGCGGCGCAAAATAATATGTGTAGTAGTTTTTTCATTGCAGTAGATTTTATTACTATCAAAGTTACATAAGCCATTGCTTTATCCTGTATACAAATCAACTGAGAAATTGCACTTTTCAATTCTTTTGAAGACTATTCGACATACAGAAGAAAATAAGATATGAGATGTTGAAGGCTTGATAGAATTTATCCGTTAAGACACCTCGTGCGCCTCCCGATAGCTATCGGGACTTATATCTCCCTGTCTTATATCTTCTATCTGTTGGGGGGCTTTCTCACCTAAAATCCTCTAATTAAAGTTAAAATCCTTTTATCAAAAAGCAAAACGATTAGTATTTATTTAATTTTACTGAAAACAATTTCTTGAAAAAAATTCTGAGTGTTTTATTTTGTGCTGGTGGAATACTTTCTGCACAGACTTTTGACCTTGAGCAGGTAGAACAGATTTTTCGTCCGCGTATAAAATGGGACAATCGTTTTATTATCCCATCAAATTTTTCTGATACAACAGGTAAATTCAGCGATCTGTATTCAAACGCTGTTGTTACATTTCCAATAAGATCAAGATTAGACGCAGATTTTAAATTAGATCTTTCAAAGCCCAATTTAAAAGACATTCTCAAAAATTCAATAAGAATAAACGCTTCACAGA
>JACMLS010000964.1 GCA_014379485.1 Bacteroidia bacterium
ATCTATACTTCCAAAACGGTTTATCATTCCTTCTTTAACTGCCCTGTCAGGAATTTGTCCGGAAGCATTCCAGCTTGACAGAAAAGTGGAAGCTGAAAAACTTAAAAAATTCTTTTCGCTTATTACTCCGCTGTATTTTGCAAAAACATTGATACGTTTAAAATTTTGCGGACTTTGAAAATAAGCGTTTGTAAAATTATATTCTGCAGCGATATAAGCATTTTCTTTTTGTTTGGAAAAAATATGTTTTCCTCTCAGGACATCAATTACAGCGACTGCGCGATACGTATCAAATTGTCCGTATTCTAATTTGATAAGACTTTTAGAAATATCGTTTTTCGTTGTAAATTCTCCGGCGCCAGAAGTTGCAAAATCTCCGAACTTTGCAGCATAAGGACCTTTGTAAACCTGCAACTTTTCAACTGTTTCAGGAATTACAAAATGAAAATCTGCGTAACCATGTCCGTGTGCATGAGAAACCATGTTTACCGGAATTCCGTCAATACTCACAAAAAAATCTGTGCCATGATCTACATCAAACCCACGCAAAAAAATCTGTTCTGCTTTTCCTCCGCCTGCGTGCTGCGCAATAAAAAGTCCGGGTACCAACCTCAGCAGATCTTGTGCGGAATTTGTGGGTCTTAATTTTTTGTCGAGCTGATTCATTACAGACATTGCGTCGCCAATATTGCTGGTTTGCGAGATGGTTACTTCACTCAATTTTATTATGGAAGGTTTAAGCTGAATAGAAATTTCTTTAGTTTCATTTCCATAAAGATTTACATCAATGATCGTTGGTTCAAAACCTAAATTGAAAATTTTTAATTTATAATTTCCGTCTGCAAGACCGGCCAGATCAAATTTGCCCAATGCGTTTGTTGATGCACTGCGGTTTATTCCATCAATTAAAACACTTACCCCGGGAATTGCTTCTTTTGAAACAGAATCTGTAATAACTCCTTTAATGCGGTTGTTTTGCGCATGGAAACAACCGTAGATAAATAATATTGCAATACAAATTATAATTCGTTTGTTCATGAACAGAAATAAATAATGCTATTTAATAGCGACCAAAATAAATTTTCCGGATTTTGAATTCACAAAGAAATTTTCTACCTTCTTTTTCCTTGATGAAAAAGAAGCAAAAAATCATCCCGATAGCTATCGGGATCATTTTATCCTTTCCTCCTTGCGTCGGAATTTTTTTCGTCTGCGGATTTCGCCCATAAAAGCGATCTCCTCCTTGCGTCGGAGCTTCTTTTATGGGGCCCCGAAATCCACAGACGAAAAAAACCAGATAAAATGAGGCCCGTCCGGGAATTAACAATAATAGAAACTTGGATTCAGTTTAATAAAACTCTAAGATTTTGGTGGGGGAACGAAGAAAGGAATGAATACTTCGGTTTGTTTTTTGAGAAGAAATTCTGAAGGGATAAAATCAGTTGAAGAAAAATTGCTGATCGTTACTTCATTTGTAGAAATATGATTTGCAAGAAATTCATTTAAAGACGTATTTTCTGAATCTTTTGAATTTTTTTGTTGCTCATCAGATTCTTTTGCGAGATCGAGATGAAGGTGATATTTTCCGTTTTCGTAATGCACGGTGCTTAAATGTTCTGACTCCCACAAAAGATGAGCACAGAAATCTTTTACCAATGGAAAAACAGGCCTTGCAACAGCAAAGACATAAACACAGAGTAAAAACCCTGCACAAATTCTTTTAAAAGCAGCCTGTGAGCTCATAACCATCTAAATCTACGATAAAAAAAGCGGCAAGGATTTACCTTACATAAAAAAAGTGCGCTCAATTGTCCAATACAACGCAATAATGGCTATTAGTGCCGATAAAGGTATAACGATTCGTTTTCTGTACCAGGGTTTATCTTTAAACCATCCAATTAAAAGCCACATCAATAAAATAATAGCGATCTGTCCAAGTTCTACGCCCACATTAAAAGTAATAAGCGAGAGTGTAAATTTATTTTTTGGCATTCCCAGATCTGCCAGTGCACCGGCAAAACCAAAACCATGTATCAATCCAAAAGCAAAAACAATAAATATGCGCCAGCTTTTTAATTTATCTGTAATAATATTTTCTACTGCCACAAACATAATGGAGAGTGCAATAACGGGCTCAATGATGTTAGGTGAAATGGCAATATCATTAGTACCGCTTTCACAGTAAGTTGCCTGGTATGTTGCCCAGCCAAGTGTAATGGTGTGGGCTACAGTAAAAGCAGTTGCCTGCCACAAAACCGATTTAAGTTTTGGGTTGAGTAAAAATAAACTGATCACAAATAAAATATGATCTAAACCAAGCGGAACAATGTGTGTAAAGCCCAATTTGAGATACATACTTGCTGCTTCTGAACGAGAAAGTTTAAGAAGCCGTTCATCGTTGGGATGAGAAAAAATATCGAAAGGAAAGAACACAAACAACAACAAGAGCAGTGAAACAACTAAAGCAGAATTATTTTTATTTCTAAAAAA
>JACMLS010000965.1 GCA_014379485.1 Bacteroidia bacterium
ACAAAAAACTGCCTTGTATGTGCCCGCTGAGCATGCGCGGATTCATAACCTTTAAATTGGTTTCGCGGTTCAGTGCGTTCAGCAACTGGTCTTCGGGTTTTGAAAAACGCAGTGCGTAGGTTTCAATGTCTTTCGAAATAAAATCCATTATAGTTAATTGTTATTGTTGTTATTAAAATAGTTTTACCTCATACACCCAGTCTTATATCTCCAGGTCTTATATCTTATATCAGCCAGAAAATCTCATGAAAAATCTATCGGTTAATTGTTTTCAGCTAATCGGTCTTCACAGGAATTAAATTCATTTCCTTTCCTTTAATGATCATAAATTGATAAGCCACCTCAAAATCATTTGTAATAATTCCATCAAGAATAGCCTCACGAATTGCATTTTTCAAAATCCCCACTTCTCTTCCTTCGCTTAAACCAAAAGCTTCCATAATATGCTCACCGCGTATAGATGGTTGCCAGTTGCGCACCTTGTCTTTTTCTTCTATGTCTTTCAATTTCTGCCTCACCAATTCAAAATTCTTCATGTACTTTTGAACCTTCGCGGAATTTTTTGAAGTGATATCTGCCTCGCACAATTTCATCAGCTCGTCAATATCATCACCTGCCTCAAACAACAATCTGCGAACTGCAGAATCTGTGACCTCCGTTTTTGCAAGCACTATGGGGCGCAAATGCAACTGTACCATTTTCTGAACGAATTTCATTTTTTCGTTCAAAGGCAATTTTAAAGAAGAAAAAATAACCGGAACCATTTTTGCACCTTTGTCTTCATGACCATGAAAAGTCCAGCCATGATCGGGTTCAAATCTTTTGGTTGCAGGTTTTGCAATATCATGTAAAATTGCGGCCCATCTCAGCCAAAGATCATCAGATGTTCTGCAAACATTATCGAGCACCTGAAGGGTGTGGTAAAAATTATCTTTATGCCCCTTCCCTTTTATAATTTCTACTCCATGCAATTTTACCATTTCCGGAAAAATAATATGAAGCAAACCCGTATCAAATAAAATATTAAATCCTACCGAAGGTTTAACCGATAAAATTACTTTATTAAGCTCTTCACAAATTCTTTCTTTCGAAACAATTTTTATCCGTTCTTTATTTTTTGAAAGAGCTTTCAAAGAATTTTCCTCAATGGTAAAACCAAGCTGAGAAGAAAAACGAATGGCGCGCATCATACGCAAAGGATCGTCGCTGTAAGTAATATCAGGATCGAGCGGTGTGCGCAAAATCTTTTTTTCAAGATCCTCTTTTCCGTTAAATGGATCGAGTAATTTTCCAAAAACATTTGCAGAAAGACCTATGGCCATTGCGTTAATGGTAAAATCTCTGCGGTCCTGGTCATTCTCCAAAGTACCGTCTTCAACTATAGGTTTTCTTGAGTTACGGTCGTAAGATTCTTTTCTTGCTCCCACAAATTCAAACTCCAGATCGCGGTATTTTATTTGCGCTGTTCCAAAATTTTTAAATACAGAAAGATGTGCTTCGTTACCAAGTTTTTCTTTAAGCAACATGGCAAGATTAATGCCGCTGCCAATAGTAACCACATCAATATCCTTATTGGGTCGTTTCAAAAAAATATCGCGCACAAAGCCCCCAATAATATAGGCATCCTGTTTCAGCTCATCTGCACAGGCACCAATAAGTTTAATTTCTTTGGTATTTATAAATTCGCTAAACACGTTGCAAAGTTAACAATTGAATTAAATTGGATGAAAATTAAAAACCACAATAGAAACAATAAAGCACAATAGAAAAACAAACTCTATTGTGTTCTATGGGTCTACTGTGGTTGAAAAAGGCGTTATATTTTATCGAGGTTCAGTTTTTTGAGATCTTTATTTGCCTGGTCAATTCCAAAAACAACTGCAATCACTGCGCAGCCGCCAATAATAACGGACGGCACCAGCCCGAAAAGCTTTGCCGCAAGGCCAGATTCAAAACCACCAATCTCATTACTTGAACCTATAAAAATTCCGTTGACAGCAGAAACCCGTCCGCGCATTTCGTCTGGGGTCATTAATTGCAGAATGGTGTGCCTGATCACCACGCTAATATTATCAAACGCACCGGTAAAAAACAACATTACAAAAGCCAGCCAGAAATTTGTGCAGAGTGCAAACGCAATTGTAAACAGACCAAACATGATTACAGAAAAAAGTAAAAGCTTACCCGCATTTTTTGCAGGTGGTCTTAAAGCAAGAAAAATTGCCATGATCACCGCGCCAATTGCAGGCGCAGTTCTAAGCAAACCAAAAGCTGCCGGGCCTGCATGAAGTATTTCTGCGTTAAAAACAGGTAAAATTGCTACAGCACCCCCGAACAAAACTGCAAACAGATCTAAAGACAAAGCTGAAAGCAACATTTTTTTTCTGAAAACAAATGACAATCCCACTTTTAAACTTTGCAGAACGGTTTCATCTTTTTTCCTTTCAGGCATTGGTTTGTTCTTAATAAGCACAAAAAATGTAAACGCTATAAGTAAAAACAAGGCATTAATAATGTAAGTTGTAATAGCATTGTGACCATCTCTGAAACCGTAAATGAGTGCAGCAAAAACGGGCCCAAGTATGGCGGCAATATGCCACATACCGCTGTTTATTGTGGTGGAATTTGTATACAGGTTTCTAGGAACCAGTTGACTCATGAATGCCGAAGTAGAGGCCGCGAGAAAAGCCCGTACAATTCCCAATAAAAAGACAACTACAAAGAGAGACCAGTAACCAAAAAACTTAAGCGCAGGAAAGGTTCCATTACAAAATAAAATCAAATAAACTGTGCCCAGGAACAACACAAAAGTTGAAATGAGAATGATCTTTTTTCTGCTGAAATTATCTGCTACATGTCCTGAATAAAAAGAATTTATAATAAACGGAATAGCCTCACACAGACCTATGAGTCCAAGTATAAAAGCGGCTTCTTCTTTTTTATATCCTTGCAAATACTCATAATAAACCTGCAAGCCAATGGTGGTCATTTGCATTTGAATGGCCACTACCAAAAAAAAACGGGCAACAATAAAATTCCTGAAGTCTGCAATTTTAAGCGATTCTATCGGAGATATTTTAGCAGAAGCATCACTCATAAGAAAACAGTGTGCAAAAATACGTTATTCCTGTTTAACGATACGATCCTGTAAAAGAATTTCAGGATTTAATGACCACCGACAGGCTAGCAAGGAGACAAAAATCATGTTTAAAAAACCTTAAATATTGGTATATTTGCGCCCTATGAAAATAAAATTTGCGCTGCTTTTTATTTTGTTTTACGGTTTAGGTTTTTCTCAAACAGAAAAACATTTTAAAAATCTAAAACAACTTACTTTTGGAGGTGATAATGCTGAGGCTTATTGGAGTTTTGACAGCAAAAAACTCACTTTTCAAAGCAATTACACAAAATGGAACCTGCATTGCGACCAGATCTTTTCTATGGACATTGCAAAGGCGGCAAAAGATTCTCTTTATAAACCTGCACTTATTTCTACCGGAAAAGGAAGAACTACCTGCTCTTATTTTTTGCCCGGCAACAAAAAAATTCTGTACGCATCTACCCACGCAGCAAATGACTCCTGCCCTGCCCCACCCGCGCCCCGCAGCGACGGAAAATATTTATGGCCTGTTTACAAAGAGTACGATATTTATGTTGCTGACCTTAGCGGAAAAATAATTTCTCAACTAACAAACACAAACGGTTACGACGCAGAAGCAACTGTTTCGCCAAAAGGAGATAAAATTGTTTTTACCTCTGACCGCAGCGGTGATATGGAATTGTGGACAATGGATATTGATGGAAAAAATCAAAAACAAATTACAACAGGATTAGGATATGATGGCGGTGCATTTTTCTCGCCCGACGGAAAAAAACTCGTATTCCGCGCAAGCAGGCCACAAACCGAAGAAGATAAAAAAGAATACAAAGAATTATTAGCGCAGGGACTCGTTTCTCCTACAAAAATGGAAATTTATACGTGTAATGTTGATGGCAGCGACCTGAAACAAATAACAACATTAGGCAAAGCAAACTGGGCACCGTTTTTTACGCCTGACGGGAAACAAATTATTTTTTCAAGCAACCACAATAGTAAAAAAGGTTACGATTTTCAGTTGTGGCTTATTAATATTGATGGAACAGGCCTGGAACAAGTAACAACAGAAAGCGTTTTTAATTCATTCGCCATGTTCTCTCCTGACGGAAAAAAAATATCGTTCAGCAGCAACAGAAAAAACCACGGAACAAGAGACACTAATGTGTTTGTGGCAGAATGGGTGAAGTGATTTATACACAAAAATAAATTGTCCGACAGACCTGAGATATAAGACAAAAAGATATAAGACTGGCGTGGAAAAACCCTTAATACTTGTGCGTATAGTCCCCACGTTTCGGGAGTTGTCCTCCAGAAACAGGAGTTAAGTAAGTTGATGTTTAATTTAATTACACAAAAATGAAAACAAAAATTCTCTTTCTCTTTTTAAGTTCAATTTCACTTGCAACTTTCTCCCAGAAAAAAGCTCCCGAAATTTCTGAAACGCTTCTTAAGACCTACGTAAAATATCTTGCTTCGGATAAACTGGAAGGGCGTGGTACAGGAACTGCGGGTGAAGCAAAAGCCGGCGCCTATATTACCGGCATACTTGAAAAAACAGGAGGGCTTACTCCTAAAGGAACAACATCCTGGTTCTATGATTTCACTTTTCGTTTTAACCCGAATCCGCACGATACAGATAATTCAAAAGCTATAGAAAGAAAAGGAAGAGATATACTTGCATACATTGACAACGGAGCTGAAAACACCATTATCATTGGCGCCCATTACGATCATTTGGGCCTTGGAAACGATCACAATTCATTAGACGCAAATCCAACAGGAAAAATTCATAACGGTGCAGATGATAATGCAAGCGGAAGCGCCGGATTAATGGAACTTGCACGTTATTTTGCATCGAACAACAAAAAAGAGCAATTCAATTTTCTGTTCTGCTGGTTCAGTGGTGAAGAATTGGGATTGTATGGTTCGAAAAAATTCTGTGAGAAACCGACAATAGATTTTGCAAAAGTAAATTACATGATTAACCTGGATATGATTGGCAGATTGAATGATACTACAAAAAAATTATTAGTTTATGGTGTAGGCACTTCGCCAACATGGACTCCGTTAATGGATAAACTTCAGAATGGTTTCACCTTTAAATATGACAGTTCGGGAATCGGACCATCAGATCAGACTTCTTTTTATTTAAAAGACCTGCCTGTACTTTTTTTCTTTACAGGTCAGCATGCAGATTACCACAAACCAACTGATGACTGGGATAAATTAAATTATAAAGGAGAAAAAAAAGTGCTTGAGCTTGTAATTAAAGTGGTTGAAGAAACAGAAAAAATGCCAAAACTAACTTTTACCAAAACAAAAAGTGCAGAAGCAACAACAAGAAAATACAAAGTAACCATGGGCATTATGCCTGATTACGCTTTTGAAGGAAAAGGAGTGCATGTAGACGGAGTTACAGATGACAGACCCGCAGCAATTGCCGGTGTTCAAAGAGACGATATTATTATTCAGCTTGGCGATGTAAAAGTTGAAAACATGCAGGATTACATGAAAGCATTAGGCAAAATTGAAAAGGGAATGGAAGTACCCGCAAAAATTTTACGTGGAGGTAAAGAAATTGAATTAAAAGTAAAATTCTGAGCTCTGCTCCACAGATTCTCTCATATATCTATCAAAAAAAATCTGTGCCTTCAACTGTGTAAATTCGCGCTCCCGATAGCTATCGGGACTGTGGCAAAACCTATGCGAGTTTCTTTCTCCGGTATTCAGCCACAAGAATTGAAGTAGCAATGGCTGCGTTTAAAGACTCAGGCGCTTTTTTGCTGAAAGATGGAATACTCACTGTTTTACTGATGAGCTCTTTATTTTTTTCTGAAATTCCATTTGCTTCGTTGCCAATGATCAGGATTCCAGGCTCCCACTCTTTTAATCCGAAAACGTTTTCGCCCTCTGTAAATGCACCGTAAACGGGCAATTCTATTCCCACAGAAGAACAATTTCTTAAAACATCCTCCAGTTCCTCATAAAACACATTTACCCTTAAAAAAGAGCCCATACTTGCCTGTATGGTTTTTGAATTGTAAAGTTCTGTGCAATCACGGGAGCAAAAAACGCTCTGAACACCAAACCAATCACAAACCCTTATAATAGTTCCAAGGTTTCCCGGATCGCGGATCCCATCAAGATATAACACAAGGTCGCCTTTTAATTTTTTGTGATCAGGATTTTGTGCTGGGATCTTACAAAGCAGAAAAGCATCGTCAGGCTGGCTCAGTGCAGAAATTTTTTTTAACTCTTCGCTGCTGATTGCTGTGGTTTTAATGTTTCTGTCCCCAATATGAGAAGCATGCCCGTTCAGAAAACTTTCTGATGCGAGAATCTCAATAATTTCCCAATCTGATGCCAGGATTTCACTTACGGTCTTTTTGCCCTCTGCAATAAAAATCCCCTCAGTTTCCCTGTTTTTTTTAAGGTGCAGGCTCTGAATGAATTTAGTATGGTTTTTGCTCAGCATTTACTTAAAAACCTGTATTTTTGGTGATTGTGAGAATTTTGTCTGTAAATAGGT
>JACMLS010000966.1 GCA_014379485.1 Bacteroidia bacterium
AGGAAGATAGTATTGTAATGACGGTGCTTATTCAATACAAAGTTAATACTGAAAAAGGAAAAGAATATTTCAGCAGTTTTTGTTTTCCTGAATCTTTTGATCCCCTTTCAGATTATTTTGGAGTACCTGAAAACCAATGGAAAAAGGTAGCAAGGCCGGTTTGTGCCCATTGCAAAACTTTAACACTGGGTGCAAGAAAAATTAACGGAGGCAAAACAGAAGAAATACCGGTTGAACTGATCCGTACAGAAGAAAGTATTTATAACTCTGCCGGTAAAATTAAAGCGGACGGAACAAGATTTTCAATTAAAAAAATAAACACAGGAGATGAATTGCAGTTGTATATACGCTACAAAATACCTGCAGAATTTTTCTTAACCAATTCCAGAAGATTTTTTTTTAACGGGGTATTTCCTAAACAACAATACGAACTCTGGTTCGTTAATTCTTTTCAGCAAACTTCCCTTAATTTTTACCAGGCAAATAAGGCCTCCAATTATCTTCTAACCTATCCCGAAGGTTTAGGCACAGAGGTCTTTAACTGGAAAGCAGACGATCTTTATCCTCTTTCTATGCAAGGATGTTTCAGGCCCGCTAAAGAACTTCCTTTTATTGCTTTATTCCTTTCAAAAAAATGGAAGGACAACGGAAATTTAAGAAAAAGCAAATGGAGCGTTGTACTGAAAGAAGGCATAGATGAAGCGCTTAAGATGCCATTTTTGCGCTTTAGAGACGTAGCCACTCCTGCAATAACCAAATTTGCTGAGCAGCGCTCCAAAGATATTCGGGATACCAACCGAATAGAAAAATTAAATTATCTCAACAATTATATTGTCAAAAATTTTGCGCTTTACACCATAAAAGAAAAACTTGAATCTGACGACCGTATTACAACCCCTGACCAGTATTTTAAACAACAACTTATAGACGAGAGCGAAAAAGAATTTGTTTACAGGGAACTCGCAAAGAAAACCGGCAATTTTTTAAATTACACAACCATCTTTGACAACAGGTATGAATATTATGACAGCTTAAATTACATTCCTGAAAGATCTTCGCGGGTTTGCCTGGCGCTTAATGCTGGCAAGAATAATTTATTTTACTATAAACTAAAAAATTCAACCGCAAACTATTTTGCAAACGAGCTTCCGTTCTACGAAGAAAATTCTAACGCTCTTATTTTCATTACCAGAAATTTTACGCAGGGAAAAATATCCTGCATTGTCACAACCACGCCTTCAAGCGGTGTTACTGACAACGTAAGGCAAATTATTTATGAAACAACAATTGACCCGGATCTTAAAAGAATTTCTTTTACCGGAAAATTAATGCTGAGTGGCCAGTTCTCAACACTAACAAGAGATCTTTACAGCAAAAAAACTGCCGACCCCTCTATCAATCCCTATTACAGTAAAAAACCATTTCCTTCTATTAATGCCAGCATCAATAAAAAAGAGAACGTTATTAAGCAGTCAGAATCGTTTCCGTTTAAATCAGATATTGAAATAGGATTTGAAAGCGAAGACATGCTTAAAAAAACTGAAGCCACACTTTCAATTGATCTTACAGGAATTATAAATCATGTAATTTGGGATAATGCAGATCTCTCTGATTCTGTTCTTTCATTTTACAACGATTTTCGTTTTAAAGATGTTTACAGAATAAAATTACAGATTCCCGCAGGCTACAAATTGTCTTCAGAAAATTCACCTAACATAAAAATTATAAATGAATTTGGTAAATACGAATTTAAAATTGTTGAGCTCGGAAATAATCTTGTTTTATTAGAAAGCTCATTTTTGTCTGACGTTGACTTTGTGGCCCCGCAAAAAAAATATGCTGTTACAGAAATTTACAAAGCAATACAAACAAACCGGAACGTTGTTTTGAAATTACAAAAACTACCTTAAGTACAACCACAAACTCAAAAAACAGTGCCCGTTCCGTACAACAATCCCCAGGTATTAATGCCAACCGAATAACTTGAGCCGATATACATTACAAAGTTTTCTCCTCTCATAATTCTTAAGCGACAGGCAACAATAGGCGCAAAGCGAACGTGTTTTTTCGTGTCCATTAAAAAACTTGCCAAAGGGCCTATTTCAAAATCTAATTTAGATTTATCATCAAATTTTATTTTAAAAAGTCTGAACGTTAAGCCGGCTCCAAATGTTGGCGAGGCGCGTTCGTTTACTAATTGCCCGTTCACCAAAAACTGTTTGGTTTCTGTTGGAAGATTAAAAAATACAGGCACACGCATTTTTTTCTGTGGCCTCAGTTCAATAAAAAATAAAATAGAACTGGTTGGCACCACCAAGGCTTCTTTTGCATGAAGGTCAACCACCTTGCTGTTAGAGATAAATAACATGGATTGACCGAAACTCAATTCAAACAATTTATTTTTTTTGATTGAGTCTGTTTCCTGACAAAATAATTTCTGCGAAAAAACAAGCAATAAACAAATTGCAATTGTTTGTTTTAAAATAGTTTTCATTTTAAAAAGATTTGGTTAGCGTTTCCAAGGGGAAAATAAAACTAACCAATCTCTTCTAAAAATCCTAATTAGTCGTTCCTCAAAATTATTCCCCGCCGGAAAAAAAACACCGGCGGGGAAATAGAGGAAGAAAATTTATTTGTTTAGAAGATAAAAACCATGTAGGCAATGATGCCTTCGCCTACTCCCGTTAGCAAAGACATTCCCATAATATCTCTTACCTTAATACTAATAAAACTGATCATGCTCATTATTGCAATCATTATAGCGATCATGATCTCTGTTGCAGTAACGGAAGAAATAAATTTGGTGAGAAATGTAAAACCAACCGCTACTACCAAAGTGATTACTGAGTACTTGATAATTTCCTTCTTAGAAAATTCCTGTTCAGAAAATTTCTGAATCCAGTCTTTGATCACCGTTAGCACAAAGATGAGCGGAACCAATGAAAGGAAAGGTGCGAAGAAAATTTTGATCACTTTGTCGAGATGCATGGTGTTGTAAGAAAGAAAAGTAATGCAGGTAATAATTAACATAATAGTAAGAATACCCGATTGTATCC
>JACMLS010000014.1 GCA_014379485.1 Bacteroidia bacterium
TGCGCTGCGAGCGTCCCGCGAGTAGCATTTCAACCCGGCCTCCGGCCACAACTTTTTTTCTTTCTTTTCGAAATTCTCATTTAGAGACTTCGCTATAATAAACAATTCAATGTCAATAACTATTCACCTTCACAATTAAGAAAGGGTTAATTTATCCTGAATTTAGCGTAGTCCAAAAAGAGCTTTGTAAAAATAAAAACTTAGCGTCTTTGCGCCTTAGCTAGAAAACATTTAAAGCCAAACCACTAATACAAAAGACATGTTGAAATTTGAAGTTCAAGACGAAACGCGCTCCATCATCAAAGTAATTGGTGTTGGTGGCGGAGGAAGCAATGCAGTAAATCATATGTTTCGCCAGGGAATACAGGGCGTTGAATTTATTGTGTGCAATACAGATTATCAGGATCTGCAAAAATCTCCTGTTACAAATAAAATTCAGTTAGGCAATAATCTTACAAAAGGTTTGGGTGCCGGTGCAAAACCTGAAATGGGAAGAGACGGAGCTATTGAAGCTATTGATGAAATTCGCAGGCAACTGAACGATGGAACGCAAATGGTTTTTATTACTGCGGGCTTAGGTGGAGGAACAGGAACAGGAGCGGCACCGATCATTGCGTCTGTTGCAAAAGAATTAGGAATTTTAACTGTGGGAATTGTGACCATGCCATTTACCATTGAAGGTAAAAAACGTTGCATGCAGGCCGCAGCAGGTTTGGAAGAAATGAAAAAGTATGTAGATACTTTATTAGTGATTGGAAATGATAAATTGCGCGAGATCTTTGGTAATCAAAAATTATCTGAAGCTTTTGTTCAGGCAGATAACGTTTTATTAAGCGCAGCAAAAGCAATTGCAGAAATTATTTCTATCAACCTTCACATCAATGTTGATTTTAATGATGTGAAGACTGTAATGAAAGACAGCGGCGTTGCCATTATGGGATCTGCAGCATGCAGCGGAGAACACCGTGCATTGCGCGCTGTTGAAAATGCTTTGAACTCTCCGTTGCTTAACGATAATAATATTCGCGGAGCAAGACATGTGCTGTTGAATATTATGAGCGGCAATGATGATATTACCATGGATGAATTTGGTGAAATTACAGATTACATACAGGAAGAAAGTGGTTATACAGCAGAATTAATTACCGGTTACGGAATTGATTCTACTTTAGGAGATAATGTAAGTGTTACGATCATTGCAACCGGATTCAATCAGAACCACACAGGATTTGAAACAGCTAAAGAAACTGAAAAAGTAATTTCTTTACTTACAGAAGAGAAACCGGTTGTTGTTGAGAAACCAATTTTAAATACTGAAATTACAACAGAGCCAATCGCTAAAAAAACAGAAGAACCTTTTATCATTCTCAAAAATGAAGAAGTGAAAACGGTGAGCGAAGAAAAAACTCCGGAAGTAAGTGAGCTTGAAAAAAAAAACGAGATCACATCTACAGAAATGTTTCTGACAACAGCAACACTGCCATCGGAAATTACACCGACGATGACAATGCAGGAGACCTCACAGAATTCTGATGTGATTGAAAATAAAGTTGAAGAAAAGAAAGAAATTGAACTCGTTATTACCAATACAACAGCAGAAATAAATCCTCCTGTTATTACTGAGACAACAAACAATCCCGATAGCTATCGGGATGAGAAAGAGATCACGATCCATTCTTTATCTGACGAGAAAAAAGAAGTTTCTGAATTCAACAGTGCGGTTGACAAATTTTTGAACCAGGGAACTTCTCAGCAGTTGGACGAATTGGAAGAAGATGAACGTGTTCGTTTAGCAAAAGAAAGAATCAAAAGATTAAAAGAATTAAGTTTAAAAATTAAAACTCCTGAAGGCTTAACATCATTGGAAAAAGAACCGTCTTTTAAACGTAAAAACACACAGCTGGATGACACCAATTATTCAACTGAGTCAAACGTGTCGCGTTATACTTTAAGCGAGGGAGATGGCAAAACAGAAATAAAACCAAACAATTCTTTTTTACACGATAATGTGGATTAGTGCGTGAGAGTGCTTTATCTGGTTTAGTGGTCGGAAAGCCCTCGTGAAAACGGGGGTTTTTCGTTCTATAGAAAAAGGGACGGGTGAAAGGGGCGAGTTACGAGGGGAAAAGTGAAAATCCCCTATTCACTATTGCCTATCCCCTATTCCCCAATTTTTCGCCCAATTTTTCCTACATTTGATCCTCAAAAATAAAATGCCATGACAATCGAAGAAAAAATCAACGGCGAAATTAAGACCGCCATGCTTGCAAAAAATGCAGCACGACTTGAAGCTTTACGCGCAGTTAAATCTGCTTTGTTACTTTTAAAAACTTCGGCAGAAGGTTTAAGTGAAGACAGCGCTAATAAAGCAATGATGAAAGAAGTGAAAAAGAGAAAAGAAACTGCAGAAATTTATAAAACGCAAAACCGTGCAGATCTTGCAGAAGTAGAAACTTTTCAGGCTGCGGTGATAGAAGAATTTCTTCCAAAAGCAATGTCTGAAGAAGAAGTAACTGAAGAGTTGAAAAAGATCATTGAACAAGTGGGCGCAAAAACTCCGGCTGATATGGGAAAAGTAATGGGAACTGCTTCTAAAGCTCTTGCCGGAAAAGCAGATGGAAAAATGATCTCAGACCTGGTTAAAAAATTATTGGCAGGAGGATAATAAATTTCTGTTTTTTTGTTTTAGTGAATCCCGGAAATTTATTTTTCGGGATTTTTTTTACCACCGCACATAAATCCCCCTCGTTCATCACGCTTTGCGTGATTCACTTTCCCTCTTTTCAAGCTAATCTCCGTACACAATTTTTCGCATCAAATTAACAGGTTGTTGTTGAATAAAACTCTTCTATAAGTCCTTAGCCTTTACAGTTTTAAACGTGCTTTCGAAAAAAATGAAA
>JACMLS010000967.1 GCA_014379485.1 Bacteroidia bacterium
AATCTTGCAGACAGTGCTGTTACTTATTACGATAAAAAAGAATTTGGATCGGCTATTCGTTGTTATGAAAAAATTCTTTCTGGCGATAAGGATTCGTGGTTGCTGCATTATAACCTGGCAAATGCTTACTACAAGAATAACCAGTTGGGAAAAGCAATTCAGAATTACGAGATCGCAAAAAAACTGAATCCTTCTGACCCCGATGTTCAGAACAACCTGCTTATAGCAGACAGTAAATTGCAGGACAAAATGGATGTGAAAGCCAATTTTCTTGAAAAAAAGATCCGCGAAGGAGTTCTTTTCTTTTTCACTACAAGTGGCTGGGCCTGGTTAAGTATTTTTTCTTTTGCTGCCGGGTTTGCGCTTGTTTTTCTCTTTATCATTTCAGAAAAAACCTGGAAACGCAGACTTTTCTTTTGGCTGGGCATTGTTGGTTTCATTATATTTTTTCTTGCCATGGTGTTTGGTTTTGCTGCATTAAAAGAAAAAAACGCAAAAGGTACTGGAGTTATTACCTCCAATTCTGCTGTAGACATTTTTAAAGAAGCCGGAACTGTAAAGGAACCTTATCAATTGCACGAAGGCACCCGTATTAAAGTCCTCAACACAGAAAATGACTGGGCCTTTATTAAGCTTAAAAACGGCAACGAAGGCTGGATAAAAAAATCTCAATTCGAACTTTATTAAGCTACGAATCGCGAATTTTTTACGAATATTACGAATTGGGACCTGCTAATTACTAATTGATCCGAATTAGCGAATTACGAATCGAATTTAATCTGAAAAATCCATTTTATCTTTTTATCAATAAAGCCCGGTTCAATCTGTGCAATCAGTGTTCTTCGAGGTATGGTTCCGGTTCCTGAACTTTCTAAACTTTATAACTTTCCAAACATTCTAAACTTTTTTTGTAAGTTTGCCCCTTAATATAAAAAATGAGCTTCAAACTTAAAGTGATCAGGAAATTCAAGGCTAATTTTATGCGGTTTAAAATGCATGGAGTGTTTGGGCCTTTTGAGAATTTCATGATCAACATGGGCAATCTCTCTCGCCTGAGCCGTTGGAGAAAAAATAATTCCAATTTAAAATTCAATGATTTTTATTTAAGCAAATGGGATTATATGAAGCGTTTTGCTTTGTATGAATTTATAATTAAAGAAGAAAACCTTGGGCAAGCCGTAAATTATTTAGAGTACGGAGTAGCTGCCGGCAGATCTTTTAAGTGGTGGGTAGAAAACAATAAGCATGCAGACTCGCGTTTTTATGGATTCGATACTTTTACTGGTTTGCCCGAAGATTGGAATATGTTTAAAGCAGGCGCTATGAGTACCGGCGGAGTTTTGCCGGATGTAAAAGATGACCGCGCTTTCTTTGTAAAAGGAATGTTCCAGGATTCGCTTCCTGATTTTCTTCTGTCATTTAAAGACGATAAAAGAAAAATAATTCATTTGGATGCAGATCTGTATTCTTCTACGCTATACGTTCTCGCCAAACTGCATCCGCTTCTCAAAAAAAACGATGTTATTTTATTTGACGAATTTGCAGTTCCGCAAAGCGAATTTCTGGCCTTTACAAATTTCGTAAATGCATTTCGTTTCGAATACGAAGTGATTGCAGCCGCAAATAATTATATGTTTGTTGCAATGAAAGTAAAATGATGCGCAGTGATTTTC
>JACMLS010000968.1 GCA_014379485.1 Bacteroidia bacterium
ATGCTTTCATGTAAACCTTATTTACAAAATCAGAAAAATCGTCGTAGCTGTCTTGTTTAAACGATAAATAACCGTGCAGGTAAGTGTTTCCTGTTTCAAGTGTAAGACTATCAGCTCGGATCTCTGAAGGAGAAACTTTAAGCAATGTGGTTAACTGTTTAAGATGAAAACCAGATTTTTCGCGCGTACTAAGATCATCAAGGTTCATGCGAATGGTATCGCCAGCAAATTTTATATCGTAAATGCTTCCGGATAAACCCGCAAGTTTAATGTCAGAAAAATTCATTCCGGTAGTTTGCGTTGTATCATTCCGGTCAGCATAAGTAAAATTTACATTGTTCAAAATAAGTTTTCCGTAATCAAGTTTAAATGGTGCTGTTGAATCTTTTTTTATTGTGGTGTCTGTTGAAGCAAAATAATCTGCAATGAATTGAAAATTGAAACTTTTCTCGTTTTCATACATTAGAATTTTTGCGTTTATATTATCAAGCGAAATGGTGTTGATGTTCAGAAATTTTTTCTTGATACTGAAATCAAGGATCTTTACAGAAAGGTCGCCGCCGTACAACAAAGTATCTTTGTGCAGGTCTTCAAGATAAACGCCTTTAAGATCAACACTCGTAAAAAAACTGATCTGAATTTTATCTATGTGAACTTTTGTTTTTAATTCTTTGGAATAATAATCAGAAGCCTGTTTACCGGCCCAGGTCTGAAAAGCCGGAAACTGAACTGCAATGATTAATGAGATGAGCAAAACAAGGACCAATAAAAAAGAATATTTTACCGTCTTCCAGAGAAATCGTGTAATTTTGTGAAATATGTTTTTCTTGCCGGTTGGCAGGTCTTTTTTTTCTTTTTCCACTAATGCAAAGATAATGATTTCACATGAGGATAAAGTGCTGATTTTGGGGCTTGAATCGAGCTGTGATGATACCTCATGCGCTGTACTTTTAAACGGCAAAATGCTTGCCAATATTGCCGCTGCGCAAAAGATCCATGAGCAATACGGAGGCGTTGTGCCCGAACTTGCAGGCAGATCTCATCAGCAAAACATTGTACCTGTTGTGGATGCGGCGCTGAAAGAAGCAGGTGTTAATATAAGTGAAATAAATGCCATTGCTTTTACACGCGGTCCGGGCCTTATGGGTTCTCTTTTAGTGGGAGTTTCTTTTGCAAAATCTTTGTCGCTTGCTTTAAACATTCCCCTTATTGAGGTAAATCATATGCAGGCGCATATACTGGCGCATTTTATTTTGTCGCCCTTCGACGGGGCTCAGGGTGACAAAATAAAACTACAACCTAAATTTCCTTTTTTGTGTTTGACGGTTTCTGGTGGACACACGCAATTGGTGCGTGTTGCTGATCCTTATACTTTTGAATTGCTTGGTGAGACAATTGATGATGCTGCGGGCGAAGCTTTTGATAAAGGCGCAAAAATTTTAGGCCTCCCCTATCCGGGCGGACCTTTGATTGATAAATACGCGAAAGAGGGTAATCCTGAAAAATTTAAATTCTCAAAACCAAAAGTGCCCGATTTAAATTTTAGCTACAGCGGATTAAAAACATCTTTACTTTATTTTGTGCGCGATCATGTAAAAGAAAATGAAAATTTTGTAACAGAAAATTTAAATGACCTCTGCGCCTCTTATCAAAAAACGATCATAGATATTTTAATTGAAAAATTAATTTCTGCAGCAGAACAAACCGGAATAAAAGAAATTGCAATTGCAGGCGGTGTAAGCGCAAATTCTGCATTACGCTCTGCAATAGAAAAAACCGGCAAAGAAAAAGGCTGGAATGTTTTTATTCCTGAATTTCAGTTTTGCACTGATAATGCAGCGATGATTGCGATGGCAGGATATTTTAAATACTTGCGAAAAGATTTTTGTGGTTTGGATGTTGCTCCGCTGGCGAGGTGGGGAGTTGAGAAGGGGATTTGAGATGTGAGACCTATTAGGTTTTGCAATCCAGTTCCTGATTGTAACTTTGAATACTTTAATTTCACTTCCAAGATTTCAAGAAGTTCTTTCATTACAGAAAACAATTCCCGGAGAGAACGGCAATAATCACAGAGGCAGTCTCAGCAACGCCTCGCAAC
>JACMLS010000969.1 GCA_014379485.1 Bacteroidia bacterium
AAAGGCGCAGGCGGGTTGTATTCTGAATTATAATTTACAAGGCGTTTTGTACTCTCAGTTAAAATGGAGGGCGCTGCAAAAAGAATAAAAATTAAAACTGCAATAGGAATAAAAACAAAACGCAAATGTTTTTTATTTTCTGTAAGATCAATAGCGCTTGTAAATGGAACGGGTTTCAGTTCTTTTATTTTCTGATCAATACTTGCCTGCCAAAGATCAGAAGAAACAATATCTGCTTTACTGGCAGAAAGCTGTAAATAATTAATAAGCTTATCCTGTACATTGGCAAAATGCAAACCAATAATAGCCGCAGCCTGCTCGTGAGAAATTATTTTGCCAAGTCTGTATAATTTAGAAAGTGGCAGCGCAATGTATTTTGTAATCACAAAAGCAGAAGAAAGCATCCAGGCATAAAATAGAAAAGTCCTTACAGAAGTTCCGAAATTTGCAAAATACTCAAGCATAGCAGCGCCCAAATAAAATGCAAGTCCAAGTCCAACCGCATAAAGAGTTCCCTTAATTAATTGATTCTTATAAAACTTACGAATGAACTCGTCAAGTTTATAAATGATCGAATTGCTTTCTGTCTTTTCCATCTTAAAAAAATTATCTCCTGTTTGTTACTTTCTCTTTACTTTTCCCTCGTCCCTTGCACTTGTCCCTCGCCCCTTTTCATTCTATCAAATATACTAAAAACGCGGCTCTTATAAAAGAGATGTGTTTTAAAGCAGGTTTCCATAGCGTTTTTGAGAATTTTTAACAAAAAGGAGCGGGAGCAACAAAATTTCAATAAGGGGCCAATAAAAACCTGTAAATTCATCACATATTTATTAAAAATAATGCCCAATGAAAAAACATTTTCTTACCCTGTCTTTAGTGCTTTTCATCAGCCTTTCCGTTTTCTCACAAACAAATAACCGCATAGTACTTTCAACTTTTTACAACCAGGTAAACGACTATAAAGACTTGTTTATAAATACCGTTGGAGATGATACGATGGCCAGGCATAAAATAAAAAAATTTACAGAAACTGTTGTCGATGAAACCAAGCCCGAAAAAACAATCAAGAAAAAAATTGAATATTTCTATGAGCGCGATGGAAGCCCCGTGAAAAGGATCTTTAACATTGATGGAGAAGAGAGCATTTACACTTTTAGGTATGACAGGGCCAAAAACATTACTTTTAAAAGCTACCGGAATCTCAATAATTTTGATTCGATGCAATTTGTAAACGGCAAAATTTCTGCCATTGTTATTGCGCGCGGTGATGCTGAGGTATTAACAGAAACACGCCGCTTTATATACGGAGAAGATGAATTGCTCGAAAAAATAACTGATCCTACCTATAAAAAAAAGGAAAAAGTGCTGTACGCTTTTAAATATACAGATATGCACATGATATCAGAGTACTACCATTTTGAAAAGGAAAAAACACCTGAATGGGAAAAAAAAGAGGATAAAGAAAAAGAAGATAAGCCCAAAGGAAAATACGCGGTTGCACTGCTTGATAAATTTTATTTTAACTCTGAAAA
>JACMLS010000970.1 GCA_014379485.1 Bacteroidia bacterium
ATATTTATGAGAATGAAAAAGCGAAATTTTTTGCATATAATTCTCGTTAGAAATGCACTATTTTCTTTTTTCATTCTTTTATCCGGATTTTCGTTTTCTCAGAAAAATAAAATTGATTCTCTTCTTGGCAGGCTTAGAACCCTGACCGAGGATTCTTTCAGGGTAGATGACCTTAATGACCTGGGTCGCGCCCTTGCCTTCAGTAATCCCGACTCTTCCATCACGCTCAGTAACCAGGCTCTCGAACTTTCTAAAAATCTGAAATGGAAGAAAGGTATGGCGAACTCTTATGGAAATCTTGGAGTTTATAATGGCATTAAAGGAAATTATCCGCAATCACTGGATTGTTTTTTAAAATCGCTGAGGCTGGTACAGGATGGAATAAGTCTTGACGATAGAAAAAAAACAGCTTCTATGCTTGGTAACGTAGGAAATGTGTATTGGAATCAGGGCGAGTTTAATAAGGCGCTTGATTATTTTGAGAAAGCATTAAAACTGGATAGTGAATTGAAAAATAGAGCAGGTGTTGCAAAACATCTTGGAAACATAGGAATGGTGTATGCAGATCTTAATAATTATGAAAAAGCATTAGACTATTATTTTAACTACCTGAAAATGGCAGAAGAATTGGAAAGTCCGGAATTTCAATCAATAGCTTTTGTAAATATAGGTAGTGCCTATGCAGACCTCGGTAATTATCAAAAAGCTTTGGATTATTTTTTGAAGTCTTTAAAAATAAGCGAAGAAAACGGTGACTTGAGTAAAATGGCCACTTTGTTTGGTAATATTGGCTCGCTTTATACAGAGCAAAAAGAATTTAAAAAAGCGTTTGATTTTCTTTATAAGGGATTGATAATTTCAGACAGCATGCAGGCATTAAAGTTAGTTGAGGGCCGCTATGAAGAGTTGAGCAGACTTTATGAGAGATCCAACATTCCGCTCCCCGATTCAATTGGCGGCAAGCTGTTAAACACAGAGCAAATGCGGTTGCGGTCTTTGTATTATTACAAAAAATATATTTCCCTGCGTGATACTTTATTTTCTGAAGAAAATAATAAACAACTGGTGCGCAAAGAAATGAATTTTGAATTTGAGAAAAAAGAGGCGGCTGCAAAAACAGAGCAATTGAAAAATGAAGAAGTCGCGAAAGCGGAAAATAGAAAGCAGAAAATTATTATTATTTCTGTTGCGGGTTGTTTGTTGCTGGTTATAGGTTTTGCAGGATTTATTTTCAGGGCATTAAGAATTACACGTAAACAAAAAATCCTTATCGAACATCAAAAACAGTTGGTTGACGAAAAACAAAAAGAGATCCTTGATTCAATTTATTATGCAAGTAGAATACAAAGGGCCTTAATTACATCAGAAAAATATATTACCAGGAATTTAACCCGTTTAATGAAATGAAGCAAACGCTGAAATCAGTTTGCCTGCGTGCAGGAGCCAGGGCAATGAGGGGCAGAAATATTTTGTTGTGCGTGCTTTTACTCGGCTCTTCCGTTTTGGTTTTTGGCAACAGAAAAATTGACTCCCTTCTTACCCTTGTAAAGAAAGAAGAACCGGACACAAACAAAGCAAAGCATTTATATGTTTTAGGATGGGAGTATAACAGGTTGGGCAATCACGACAGTAGCTTTCATTTTAATAACGCGGCCCTGCAATTATCAACTCAATTGAATTTCAGGAAAGGAATCTCCGCTTCGCTTGGAAATATCGGGAATGTATACCTGAATCAAGGTGATCATCACAAAGCATTAGATTATTTTTTGCAGGCGTTGGAAATTGATGAAGAGCGAAAAGACAAAACAAGAATTTCAATCTGGCTTAACAGCATTGCGAGTGTTTATAAAGAACAGGCTGATTTCCCCAAAGCACTGGAGTATTTTTTAAGAGCGTTAAAAGTGTCTGAAGAAACAGCAAATAAAATGGGAATTGCCAGTACACTTGGTAATTTGGGCGGTATTTACCTGGATCAAGGCGATAACAACAAGGCATTGGATTGTTATTTACGGGCCTTGAAAATTGCAGAAGAGGTTGGTTATAATGAGGGAATTGCAAGAGACCTTGCAAATATTGGAATTGTCTATAGAGCCCGGTTCAATTATTCCGAGGCATTGAATTATGATTTAAGGGCTTTGAAGATGGCAGAAGAACTGGAAGACAAAAATTTAATTGCAGCATTGCAAAGTAATATGGGCAATGTTTATGGCGAGCTTAAAAATTATCCACACGCATTAGAATGTTTTTTTAAAGCGTTAAAGATAAATGAAGAAACGGGAAACAAGAGAAATGAGGCCGGCAATCTCGGTAACATAGGCTCAATTTATACGTTTCAAAAGAAATACTCTGAAGCAAGTTCCTTTCTTTTCCGCTCTCTCACCCTTTCCGACAGTATCAGTAATAAGGACATGGTGAAAAATCAGTACAATGCATTAAGCCTTCTTTACGAAATCTCTGATATTTCGCTTCCTGATTCTACAGGTGGCAAGCTCCTGAGCAAGGAACAAATGCGTTTACGGGCTTTATATTTCCACAAACGTTACATTTCTATCCGCGATACTTTATTCAGCGAAGAAAATAAAAAACAACTCGTGCGTAAAGAAATGAATTTTGAGTTTGAGAAAAAGGAAGCGGCTGCCAAAACAGAGCAATTGAAGAATGAAGAGATTGCAAAAGCTGAAAGTAAAAAGCAAAAAATAATAATTATTTCTGTTGCGGGTTGTTTGTTGTTAGTTATTGGTTTTGCAGTATTTATTCTGAGGGCATTGAGAATTACCCGAAAGCAAAAAATTCTTATCGAACAACAGAAACATTTAGTAGATGAAAAGCAAAAGGAAATTCTTGATAGTATTTATTATGCGAGAAGAATTCAGCGGGCTTTGATCACAAATGAAAAATATATTTCAAAAAACTTAAGGCGACTTATTGGTTAAGGAAAAATGAATCCGATCCGAAAAATAAATAGACACTCCTTATCAGTACTGATCAGTTTAATCTGCGTAATCAGTTTTCCTTATTACGCGCAAAACAGAAAAATTGATTCGTTGTTGTTGCTTATTAAAACGGGTAAAGAAGACACCAATAAGGCAAACCATTTAATAAAGGTTGGTAATTATTTCACTCACAGGAATCCGGATACGGCTGTTGTTTTAGTTAACCAGGCATTAGCGCTTTCGGAAAAATTAAAATTTAAAATGGGTATTGCCGCTTCCTGTAGTAGTCTCGGAGCTTCTTACAGGGTTCTAGGCAACTATACACTCTCAATGGTGCAATGTACACGAGCGCTTAATTTATACCAAGCCGTTGGAGACAAAAAGAATGAAGCCGGCGTTTTAAATAATATTGGAAATATTTGCAGGGAACAGGGCAATTATTCAAAAGCAATTGATTTTTATTATAAGGCATTAAAAATTAATGAAGAGACAGGCAATAAGAACTGGAAGGCACTGAATCTGGGCAACATTGCCCTTGTTTATTTTGATGAGGGAGATAATTTAAAAGCGCTTGATTATCATTTGAAAGCATTAAAGATTAACACTGAGATGCAAAGCAGAAGCAATATTGCTATGAATCTTTCAAATATTGGCAACGTTTATACGCAACTGTCAGATTATGACAAAGCACTCGATTACTATTCTAAATCAATTAAAATTGTTGAAGAAACAGAAAATAAAGGTGGGATTCCTATCATACTCTCTAACATGGGGGTATTGTATGAAGACAAAGGGGAAAGGGCAAAAGCGCTGAATTGTTTTTTAAGAGCCTTGAAAATAGAAGAGGAACTTGGAAATGAAAATCAAATTGAATTGATTCTTGATAATATTGGCAGGCTGTATTGCGGATTAAAAGAGTACCGTAAATCATCTGACTACCTGTACAGGGCGCTTAAAATGGCAGATGAACTTGAAATGAAAAATAGTTTAAAAAGTTGTTACGAGGAATTAAGTATTCTTTATGAAAAATCCAATGTTTCTCTTCCTGATTCTGCCGGTGGTAAACTTCTTAATCCAGAAAAAATGCGTTTGCGCTCATTGTATTACTACAAGCGTTACATTTCCATCCGCGATACTTTGTTCAGCGAAGAAAATAAAAAGCAGTTCGTTCGTAAAGAAATGAATTTTGAGTTTGAGAAAAAAGCAGCAGCAGCAAAAGCTGAGCAACAGAAGAACGAGGAAGTTGCTAAGACGGAAAGCAAAAAGCAAAAGATAATAATTATTTCTGTGATCAGTTGTTTGTTATTGGCTGCAGGTTTTGCCGGATTTATTCTAAGGGCATTGAGAATTACAAGAAAGCAAAAGATCTTTATAGAACAGCAAAAGCACCTTGTTGACGAGAAGCAAAAGGAAATTCTTGACAGTATTTATTATGCAAGAAGAATTCAAAGAGCGTTGATTACGAATGAAATTTACATTGTAAAAAATTTAAAAAGACTTAACAGCTGAAAGATAAATGCGTTTCTTACAAAAAATAAATAAATTTTATTTATCGGCACTTATCGGTCTTATTTATGGTATCACTGTTCCTGTTTATTCTCAAAACAAAAAAGCAGATTCTCTTCTAACACTTATTAAGAAAGATAAACCTGATACCAGTAAAATAAATCATCTTAATGCACTTGCGTGGATTTTAAAGAACTACAACACAGATACTGCTGCACTGTTAAGTCAGCAGGCATTTGAACTGGCAGAAGAAATAATCGCTTCTTCAAAAGGAACAACTCGAATTGCCACCAAAAACGGTATGGCTAATGCACTTGGTCAGCTGGGTACTTTCAGTTATTTCAGGTCAGACTACAAAAAAGCGCTTGAATACTACATGCAGGCAGTGCAATTGAATGAGGAAACAAAAAACACGGATAGCAAAGCAAAACATCTTGCAAATATTGGCCTCATTTACCAGGAGCAGGGCAACTATTCTGTTGCACTTGACTATTTTTTAAACGCCCTTAAAACATTTGAGCAAAGCGGCAATAAAAGCAGAATGTCAACGGCCCTCTGCAATATTGGAAATGTATACAAAGACCAGGCAGATTTTCCCAAAGCATTGAGTTATTACTTTAAATCGCTTAAAATTGCAGAAGAAACCGGCAACAAGCAATTGCAGGCGAACGGTATTGGTAATATAGGCATCATTTATTTTCTCAAGGGAGATTTTTCACCCGCATTAGAATACTTTTTGAAAGCGCTGAAAATTAGCGAAGAACTCGGAGACAAGAATAAAATTGCAGTGGCCCTTGGTAACATAGGAAGCATTTATAAAGGCAAGCGCGAACATGAAAAGGCTCTGGATTATTATTCAAGAGCTTTGAAAATACGCGAAGAGATGGGTGCAAAAAATTTAGTTGCCGCCACACTGGGCAACATCGGTTCAGTTTACGCAAGTATAGCGGAAAATCAAAAATCGCAACAAGCCAAAGGAGAATACTATAAAAAATCTTTTACCAGTTTAAGTACCGGACTTGCCTTAGACAATGAGATTGGAGCCATGAACAGTTTGAAAGAAGATTATCAATTAATGTTTTCTCTTTACGAAAGATCTACCGTTCCGCTTCCTGATACAATTGGCGGCAGACTTTTAAATATGCAACAGATGCGCTTGCGGGCTCTGTATTATTACAAAAAATTTATTTCTATACGCGATACTTTGTTCAGCGATGAAAACAAAAAGCAACTCGTTCAGAAGGAAATGAATTTTGAATTTGAGAAAAAGGAAGCCGCTGCAAAAGCAGCGCAAATGAAGAATGAAGAAATTGCCAAAGCAGAAAGCAGGAAGCAAAGAATAATTATTGTTTCTGTTGTCTGCTGTTTATTACTGGTAATTGGTTTAGCCGGATTTATTTTCAGGGCACTGAGAATTACACGTAAACAAAAGATTCTTATTGAGCATCAGAAAAATCTTGTTGACGAGAAACAAAAAGAGATACTGGATAGTATTTATTACGCAAGAAGAATTCAGCGGGCATTGATTACGAGTGAAAAGTATATTGAAAGAAATTTGAAACGACTTAAAATTTAAATGTATTCTATTAAGAAAATAAACAAATTCCATTTATCAATACTGATCAGTTTGATCTTTGCTATCAGTGTGCCCTTGTATGCGCAAAACAAAAAAATGGATTCGCTGCTTTTACTTTTAAGAACAGCCAAAGAAGATACAAATAAAGTAGCTGTTTTTTCTGAACTTGCTATGGAGATAAGCCGAAGTAACCCTGATTCTGCCCTGCGTTTTGCCATTAAAGGATTAGAACTGGCCACAAAACTGAATAGGAAAGAAGCTATGGCTGCCGCAGATAATAATCTTGGTATTTTTAGCAGGAGGCTTGGAAATTATGATGCCTCTATTCATTATTATCTTGATGCGCTTGATCTGTATGATAAGCTTGAGAAAGAAACAGACGGTAAAACGAAAATTAAAATCCAGGCGAAAAAATTTAAATCCATGGGTAACCTTGGCTTTGTTTATGCGGAAAAAAGTAATTATCCCATGGCCCTTAATTATTTTTTTAAAGTCCTTAAGAATGCCGAAGAAACCGGTAATAAAAAGGCAATTGCGCGCAACCTTACAAATATTGCCGGAGTGTATTTTAAGACCAACAATAATGCAAAGACAGCAGAATATTACGGGCGTGCCTTAAAAATGTTTGAAGAGATTGATGATAAGGGCAGTGTGGCCACCGTGCTTAGTAATTTTGCAGGGTTCTATGAAAGTCGCGGAGATCACACAAAAGCGCTGGATTATTGTTTTAAGGCTCTCAAGATTTTTGAAGAAATTGATGATAAGAATAACTGGGCAATGACTTTGGGAAATATTGGAAATATTTACAGGCAACAAAAGGAAGTTGCAACCGCATTTGCATATTATCAGAAGGCTTTAAAGATAAAAGAAGAAACAGACGACAAAGGAGGAATCGCAATTCTGATGGGTAATATGGGAGAGTTGTATCTTTCTGACGGAAAATTTAAAGAAGCTGAATTTTACCTGAAAAGATCTCTTGCGTTGGACGAAGCTACCGGCTCACTTGAAGGCCAGGTACTAAGAACCAATTATCTGAATGCGCTTTATGAAAAAACGGGCCAGCATAAACTGGCCTTTGAATATTTTAAGAAGTATATTGGCCTTCGCGACAGTATTACTAACGAAGCGAACACTAAAAAGCAAACAATGCTTGAGATGCAATACGAATTTGATAAAAAGTCTGCAGCCGATTCTATCAGAAACACAGAAGCAAAAAGGTTTGAAGAAATAAAACATCTGCAGGAAATATCCAGGCAAAAAACCTTTACTTACGGTGGACTTGC
>JACMLS010000971.1 GCA_014379485.1 Bacteroidia bacterium
CATGTACTGAAAGTAAAATAAAAAAAACAAAAAAGCTAATATCCGTTTTACGGATATGTTTTACCTATAAATACATTTTGATCAATAGAAAATTCGACCAACGGTTTTCTGAACTACTACTAAAAAGAATACTTTAGTCACCGAACCACCCGTTTTACATCTGAATTAAAATTTGGATATAGAACGGGTATTTTTTAATCACTCTTCAAAAAGAAATCAAAAAAACTAAAAGAAAAAAAATGAGCACACTAAAAGTAACATTTAATAACCTGAGCGGAGTTACAGAAAAAATCTACATTGGTTTTGTGCCGGGCTCAACCACAATGGGAACAGTAAAAAATAGTAAAACCGGCAAAGCAATTTTACCTCTGAATTATATTGTTGATCCGCTTGGTGCAGATAAACCAAAAAAGCAGCCGGGCAAACCTTCTGTTTTATCTTTTACCCCCAACAACGGAATAAGCGGAAACGACATAACAATTACCGGAACAAATTTTACAGGGGCTAAAGAAGTATTGTTTGGAGGTGTTGCAGCAAAGTCATTTAAAGTTGTAAACCCTTCTACAATAACTGCAGTAGTTGGAACCGGAGCCACAGGCGCTGTTTCTGTAACTACACCCGCAGGCAAAGCAATAAGCTCAGCAGATTTTTCATTTTATCCCTTCAACGGAAACTGGTATTTGCTGGATGATCTTTCAGAAGGAGTTGATATAACTTCTTTCAGCGGAAGAATTTATGTTTCTTACGGAACGCCATGGAACGTACAGCACCAAGGATACGAACCGGGCCAAAATATAACCGATCCGAATTTTTTTCTACGTTATGATAAAATGGAAATTACTTTTAATAACGCAACAGCAGATGTGGCAGACTTAACCAGTATTGATTACTGGAGCATTCCTATGCAATTAGACACGTATCTGAACAAAGTAAAAAAACAAACAGTGCTCGGACTTTTAAGTGGTGTAACAACGCAAAATGTTTTTGATAAACTAAATGCGCTTTCAACACCTCCTGTTTCGGGTTTAAAAGGCGCTTTACCTGCTCTGGTACCCGGCAAGTTTACGCAACAACCTTCGCAAAAAGGGAGTGGCTTTGCGCGTATCATTGGCCCTTCTTCGTATCCGCCTGCCTATCCGCTACCGGGCGGAGTGCCAACAATTCCCTTTGATATTTTTAATAATTACTTAACTGCTCTGCTTACAAATTTTGGTCCCGGAACAAAAGTGGGTGCCATTGTACCCGGTTTAGGAAACGGAGTAATTGCTACCATTGCCGGCAATTTTGCAGGAGTCGGCCCTAAAGTTCCGCCAACTGGGCCAAAGAGCAAACAAACGTATAATCTTACGGCAAGTATAGACAGTTCTAAAAACATTACACTGAGCGGAACGGTGAGCAGTGCCAAAGGAACTACAACCATGCTGTATAAATTAAATGACTTACTAAATCCATCAGGCATTTACGGAGGCAATACACCTTTTTATTTTAACGGTGCCACAAAACCAATCAACCCCGCCAACGATGTTTACGGATGGGTTGGAGGCGATTTGTTTGCAGGTATAAATATTGGCGCACTTGGTTCTTCAACTACAATTAATCCGCCTGCAGTAAGCACTGCAACAATGGCCGGTGCATTAAGCAGCAGCCAGTGGTTTAAATTACCCCTCAACCTTTTATTTGCAAATATGCAGGGCAGTGCAACAAGCTACAATCAGTGGGCTGCAACTTTGCAAGTTTTATCACAAGCCTACAACTTTGCTTACTCAGATCGTTTTGCGCATGTGGTGGTAAGTGTATATGGAGTAGATACATTGCAAATAACATTGCATCCTGCGGCTGTGAAAATGAGTTGAGACTGCAGAGAACAAACTAACATTCTTTTATTAATAAGGTTTTAAAATCTGTTTCACTTCAGCAGGCTTTTTCCGTCAGTTGTTTCTTTTGCAGCGTTGTTATCAGTATAAAAAAGTTAAGGAACATCTCTTTCCCGCACATAAACTTTGTCTTCAATTTTTCTTATCGGCTCATATTTTTCGCCATTATCACCTATCATAATGCCCAGGTATTCCCTGTTATTATACCTGGCATCACGATAAGCAAAAAAAACATAATCGCGGTTAGATCCGTCACAAATGGCAATGTATTTACTTTTTACAAAATCTTTAATAAAAGTTTTTACAAGGTCGCTTTTCAGAACATCCGGGTAAAAAGAGTCAGTTGCTTCTTTGAAATTTCCAAGATTATCAAAGTAAGCAGTATGCCTTTGACTGGGAGTTGTCATATAAGCAATTTCTACTCTTTCTTTTCCCGCTATTTTAATCCCTCCAAAAGGAAATTGTTTATTAATTTTCAAATAATTCTCGTATAACGCAAGGGTTAACGCTTTATTTTGATTGTAATACCTTGCCGTTTCTTTTACTGTGGTACAAGAACTTATTATACTTATTAAAACAAATACCTTAATCAGTTTTTTTATCTTTTTCATTAGCTTCATTGTTTATTTTTTTAAAAACAATGATCAGGGAACATCGGTTTCATAAACGTAAACTTTTTCCTCAATTTTCTTTATTATTTCAAATTTCTCTCCTTTATCTGTAATCAAAATACCAATATACTCTCTGTTATTTTTGCGAGCATTTCCATAAGAGAAAAAAACATAGTCGTTATCATAACCCTGGTCAATTGCAAGAAATTGACTTTTTTCGTAATCAAGAATAAATTTTTTAACCAGGTCCGATTTGAAAAAAACTATATTTAAAGAATCACTCGTACCATTAATAAATTCACCTGAACCGGTAAAATAAACAGAATGTGATTTTTTTTTACTGTCTTTATACCTTAATTCAACACCGTTCTTTCCACGTATGGAAAAGCCTTCACGGGGCAAGCCTTTACTTATTTTCAGGTAATTTTCATAAAGCGACATGGTGAGAGCTTTATTCTTGTTGTAATATTGGGCGGTCTGTTTCACTTTCCATGAACAGGAAATCAAACTCATCAGTAATATAATTATGCTAATCTTTTTTCTCACTTTTATTATTTTGCACTGAAATTATCCCAAAAATTGAAAAGTAAAACTGATTAAAGGACATGTCTTTAATATCATGCGTATCTCCATAGTCCCAATATTTCAAATTAATTGCATCATTTTTTTTATCACTTGCAAATTCCTGGATTCGAATAAAATGGTTGGGGAAAAAACTCGTTTCCTCGCTATAATCTTTCGGTTTAATTTTAAATGTATGCGAATTAATATAAATAAATACCTCATTTCCTTTAGTCATTTCTTGTTTAATAACTTTTGGCCAATTTACAAAAAGCCCCCCAAGGTCAGAACCCCAGGTTATTACAGGATAACCAAAATCTTCCATCATTCTTACAAATTTATTAAGACTTGTTCCTGACCAAATACCCTTATTTTCATCCTTTTCATTGTACTTTTTGTCAGGATTAATATAACTCTTATAATTGTCTGCCAGGGTTATAAAAATCATCTGATCTGCAGTCTTTCCTGTTAAACCAACCTTATTATCCAGACTTTTCTCGTTGTCTCCTACAACCATTCTAACCTCATCACTTGGATTAAGATCTACTTCAGCAGTACCTGCTCTGTATTTTCCTACCCCATTTTCATATAAACTAATCATCATTTCCGCGTATTCTTTTGGGTTTTGCTCTATCAAAAAAGTTGTAAGAGCAGCATAACCACAAAAATTTGTTTTTAAGCCCTGATATAGAATTTCATGATCATTTACATTTGCTTCCATATTATCAAGAAAAGATTCAGGCTCAACATGTGGCCAAATTTGATTTTTAGTCAATTTTCCTCTTTTAGTTTTTATAAAATCCAATGCCTCTTTTGGAGTTGAAGATGGCACTTTTTCCTTCGGCTCCTCCTTCCGCATCACATCCTCACCCTGCTGCACAGTATGTGCTACCTCATGCGCCAGCAAACTTTTACCCTCTGCATTATTCGCATTATAATTCCCACCCTTAAAATAAATATCCTGCCCGTGTGTAAATGCTTTTGCGTTTATGCTTTCGCTCAACTCACCTGCTTTACTATTGGTATGAATATTTACGCCCGACAAATCTGTGCCCGTATGACTCTCAAGTTCGCTTTTTGTATTAGCCTCTAATTTATTGCCCTGGCCTTTTGTGTTTTCTAATTGCGAGTCAAATTCAGGAGTAGTGCTCATTGCACTCCCCTCACCTTTTGTATTAATATCTGTTGCGTTTTTCTCTAATGTGTTTTTAGATTTCTCCGTATCGCCTTTTATTACATTGTCTGCAAATTTATCTGCCTGTTGTTCCGATTCGTTTTCGGGGTGCGATATTTCCAGTTTCATTTGCACACTATACTTTGAATTCTGATAAATATGCTGGCCTGTTATATCAGCGCCTTTTGTTGAATACGGTTTGACTGAATCTGCAATCATGCGCGAGATCTGCTCTCCGCTCAACGAATCTGCATAGCGCTGTAATTTTTTAAGATTGGAGTTGTTTCCTTTCTTGCGCTTTATTGTTTTGTTTGAGTTTTCAAAACCATGGCCAAATGTTTTCATTTCATGTTATTCTAATAATCCTGCAGTATTAGTAGCTTAATCAATATTTTCAGAAGCATTCATGTACTGAAAGTAAAATAAAAAAAACAAAAAAGCTAATATCCGTTTTACGGATATGTTTTACCTATAAATACATTTTGATCAATAGAAAATTCGACCAACGGTTTTCTGAACTACTATTAAAAAGAATACTTTAGTCACCGAACCACCCGTTTTACATCTGAATTAAAATTTGGATATAGAGCGGTTTTTTTTGACGTTTAAAGTTAAAACAGAAACAACATTAAAATACATTTACAATTAAACAGAATTGATATATTGTAAACTTAATCTCAAAAATTAAAACACTTATGAAAACTCAATCTTCACCCGACCAAGTCCTCTCCCTCCCAGGCTTCGGTGCAGTCACCAACACTCAATTTGCAGGCTACGCCTCAATCGCACCGCCAAAAAAACCTACCGCAAGTACAGAAGAACTTTTTTATTGGTTTGTGGGTACTGATGATTATGCTAAAAAACCAACAGTGCTTTGGACCAATGGCGGGCCGGGCTCAAGTAGTTTTTGGGGATTTTTTTTAGAGAATGGTCCTTACGAAGTTCAGTCGGCAGTTGGAGATTATCCGGTAGTTACACCACGGCCAACAGCCTGGAACAACAAAGCAAACTACATGATCTTTGAACATCCGCTGAGTGTTACATTGTCTTTTCAGAATGTAGATGCTGATGTGCCTAAAACACCGCAGCAGGGCATTGAGCAATTGTATAATGCTTTGCTCAATTTTGTGGCGCTGCATCCTGAAATTGCAAAAAACCCGATTATACTTGCAGGCGAATCTTATGCCGGAACTTATTTGCCTTTATTGGCCAAAGCAATTTTAGATGGCAATGCAAAAGGAAATACAAAATTAGATCTGCGCTCAACTGTTTTGCTGGATGCATGGGTAGATCCGTTTGTTCAAATGGCAAAAGATACTGAATACGCTTTTACACACGGCTTAATTTCTGCAGCGCAAAAAAAACAATTAGATAAAAAATATACCGGCAAAAATTTAGCCAATGTAAATTCTGAAATTGCAAACATCTGCGGTTGCTACATGGCCAACACAGCAGAAATTGGTGATCCGCCATTCGATCCGGTTTTACTTTACCTGAATCGTGATGATGTGCGCGAAGCCATACACGCAAAAAAAGGAATTCAATTAACAGACACCTGGTCTAAAATTGTGTCTGATAATTACACGCCTTACGTAAACGATTCGTTTGCGCACATTGTTCAGCAATTGCTCAGTAAAAACCACAAAATACAAGTCATCTCAGGCCTCAACGATGCAAAAGACTGCAACTTTTTAGGCACCGGCGCATGGCTCGATAAAATGAAAGGCAAAGCTGCACAAGCATTTCAAAAAGCAACACCCACACAATGGAAAGATGCAGCCAACACCGTAATAGGTTTTAATCAGGACGGCGGCACATTGAGCTGGCTGA
>JACMLS010000972.1 GCA_014379485.1 Bacteroidia bacterium
ATTGTAACAGGCGCAATAAAAAGAGTGGCCCACAAAATTAAAATTCCAATTCTTCCATTCTTACCCAGATCATTGTAGGGTGGATTTAATAAAACAGATTTAATGTTTTGCATGATCATACTCTCGTAAATGCTTTCTGTAAACTCATTGCCTGAATCAACAGGAGCCGGAAGTGAGGACATAGAAAGCAATTCTTTTCTCATTAACCAGTATTGTTTGTTATTCATTTCCTGGTAATTCAGTTTCCAGTCAATTCCTTTGGCTTCTAATTTTTTTCTGAGTCCCCGCATCTTGTTCAAAGATTGCATGCGCATTCCTAAAAAAACCGGAATGATCATAAAAATAACCTGTCTTGAAATTACAACAAAAGCGGTAATAATAACGCAGATTACTATTGTTGAAACAAACTGGATCATAAAATTTTGTTTTGAAAAAAGACTTTCGCTCAGCTGGCCCCCATCCAAAGAATCAAGCGGAAAGAGATTAATAAGATTCCAGGAAAGAAACACGCAACCTAAAACTACCAGTTCAGAATTTTCTTTGGTGTGCCCGAAATAAAGCGCGGCCATGCCCATAATTATTCCCGGAACCGGACCAAAAAACAAAATGAGTAGTTTTTGTTTGAGTGTAATCTGGTAATCATCCTGCCCCAAAAACATATTCATGAACGGAATAAAAAACAAGCGCTTATCGCTGTAACCGTAACGTTTCATTACCACAAAATGCCCGAACTCATGTATGAACATTACAAGCAAAATTGCGACAAGAAATTTTACATTAGACTTAAAAAAGAAAAAATAAATGAGCATGTAAAAAATAAAATTCAGGCTTATGCTGATCATGCCGCCCTTTCTGCCTTCCGGCTTAGGTTTGGGCGGAAACATCTGCGCATCGCTGCTATCGTTAAAATAAGCTGAATCCATTGTTTTATTGGGATAACAAAGATAGTCGAAATTCGTTAATCGTTAGTCGTTTTTTCGTTGGTCGTTTGGCGTTAATCATTGGTCGTTTTCTGTTCGTTAACCGTTTAATCTTGTATTACGCGTCGCGGTCGTAGCGCCGTAGCGTGAAATAAAATTAACTAACAACAAATAACCGGGAACCAATAACTATCAACTTACAACAAATAACCCTTAACTATTTTGCCGGTTTTGTCTGCTTATTATACGCCTCAAAAATGTCGTGGCTGCGTATGTAACCAATGGCTCTGCCCTCCTCTATTACTGCAACTTTATCAACGTCATATTTCATAATTATATTTAGTACATCGCTCAGTTTATTGTCAACACTTACGTAGGGAACGCTTTTATCAGCAAATTCAATTACAGTAGTGTTTTCTTTGATCAGTTTTGCGTAAGCTGCAGTTACCTTTCGCATAGAGAGAACACCCACATATTTAAAATCTTTGTCTACAACAATAAAATCGCTGCTGTGGTAATAATTTGCAAGATCGCGCACCTGGTTAAATCCATAGTCGTCTCTTACCATTGCCAGCAAACGAAACTCCGGAAAATAATTCTTAATTATAATAGATTCCATCACATCTAATTTCATATCCCAGATATGCGCAGGGCTTTTAAAACGATTATCTACCTGGAATTTGTAAAATGAAATTTGTCTTGATAAAATAAAAGTAAAAATAGAAACAATAATGAGTGGCGGAAGCAGGTTATAACTACCTGTCATTTCGCAGATCATAATAATTCCGGCAATGGGTGCGTTTGCAACACCTGCATAAAAAGCGCCCATGCCTACCACCATAAAAGCTGCAATGCTAACGTGGTTGTGAGGTAAAAAATACTGCGCCGTAATTCCTACCGCTGCGCCCAGCATTGCACCCACAAAAAGCGAAGGGCCAAAAATTCCGGCAGAACCGCCGCTGCCAATTGTGCATGCGGTTGCAACAATTTTTAAAACCGCAATGCACAATAAAGAAAGTACAATAAAAAACACTTCGTTCCTGCCGCCAAAATCAGGCAACTTTCCGCTAAAAACATGTTCCAGGTAATTCTGACTTGTGCCACTTACTTCAAAAAACATGAGTGCAAGAAAGCCGACCAGCAAACCGCCTATTGCAGGTTTAAGCCAGAGTGGAATTTTAATTTTATCAATTAATCTTCTTGTATCATTAAATCCTTTTATAAAAACAAAACCAAAAATGTAACAAAGAATTCCGAGCGCCAGGTAAAAAATAATTTCGCTGAAATGAAAAGCGGCGTCTTTATCTGAGATCTGCATTAAAGGTTTTGTTCCGGCATAAGCGATAAAAACAAGGTAAGCTGTAACAGAAGAAATAAAACAGGGAATGAGCGCATCGCTTTCTATATCTTTTTTGTAAACCATTTCAACAGCAGTAAGCGCGCCCCCAAGCGGAGTTTTAAATGCTGCGCCTAAACCTGCTGCTGTGCCTGATAACATTAAGGTTCTTCTGCTGCGTGCACCCGCACCACCAAGATTTGCAATCATTACCCCAAGGCCTGCGCCTATCTGAGAAATGGGGCCTTCCCTGCCACCGCTTCCGCCGGTAGAAAGTGTAAAAATGGTGGCAATTGATTTAAAGATAGGAATTGTAGTGTTCATTTTTCCTTCTTTATTATGAAATGCGTTTATCATTTCGTCTGTACCAGTTCCTTCTGCTTCTTTACAAAACAAATACGTAATAAGGCCGCAGATAAGCCCACCTAATACAGGAAGAAAAAAAACAATTAGCGCCGAACTTTTATGCTGAGAAATGAAATTTAATTTCTGGTTGAAACTGTTGCCTGTATTCTGAGAAAAAAGATGAAGTGAATCTGTAAAACTTTCAAAAAGATGAAGCAGGAAAGAAAACAACATTGCAGCAAGGCCTGCAACAATTCCAATTACAACTGCATAAATAAAAACATGATTTTCTTTTCTTATCCAAAACCTTTTGGGTAATACCATGGGCTTAAGGTAATAAAAAGGGACGAGAGACGAGGGAAAGTTGAGCGATGAAAGGATTTGACACGGAGAAACTGAGACACGGAGTTACACAGAGGAATCAGGTAAAGCTGCAAAAAAGCGAGAAAAGAGAATGAAGAGATCGCAAAACAGAAACAAACAATTATTTTACCGGATCGTATCCACTGCCGCCGAAGGGGTGACAGCGAAGAATTCTTTTTAAACCCATCCAACTTCCTTTAAAGGGGCCATGTTTTTTTACTGCCTCAAGCGCATAATTGGAGCAACTGGGGGCAAAACGACAGGATGGTGCAAGCCATGGCGAAATTGCCAGTTGATAAAACTTTATAAGGCCAATGGGAATTATTTTTAAAAAGTCAAACATTTGGTTCTGTCAAATTAGTAATAAGAACAGAACGCAAAATTACTATTTAAAAGGAAGGTAATTTGATATGAATTTAAAAATTGTAGAATGAGCCTGAGACTCAAAACCATCGTTACTTTGATC